>JAFWFF010000054.1 GCA_017515765.1 Bacillota bacterium
AGAGAAAGTCCATGGCTTCCGGAGGGATACCGGGGCCGTTGTCCTTTACTTCGATCGCGCAGTAATCCGTCGCATTGCGCCTGATATCCCTGCAGCGGAGATAGATCTCGCCGCGGTGCGACCTGGGCATCTCGCAAAGAGCGTCGATCGAGTTGGAGATAAGGTTGCGCAGTATGCTCATAAACGCGAAATGCTTCTGTATAAGGTAGTCGGTCTCGATGCTGCTCCTGAATACCAGGTCAATATGCTGCAGATCCCTGGTACGGTCGACGTCCACCGAAAGGATCTTGAGAAGGTCTGAGAGCGGGAGCTTGCTGTCGTCGTTGAAATCCGCCAGGAAATTGTCCTGCAGGCCTTTGATCACGCGGCGGTAGCCCTTCTTCACCTCGTGGATGTCTTTGGCGATAACCAGGGCCTTGTCCCTTAACTCTGCGGGGTAGCTCCCGTCCATGGATCTGTAGAGATCAAAGGCGTTCGTCATGATGTCCTCAATCTCGTTCATGTTCTTGCGCATGGAATAGACCTCGCTCTCGAAGGTCGAAGCCATGAGCACCAGCCGCTTGTAGTTCTCCTCATGCTCCCTGCGCTCCAGAAGGGACATGTACACGTCCAGCGCGATGCAGACCAGTATCACGATCAGGTTTCTTGCGAACGCGATGATAGCGAAGGTCCCGAACGAGGAGAGCGTGTATTCCGTAAGGCCTGACATGACCCTAAGGGTCTGCTCGCAGCAGTTCCCGAAGAAATCGCACATCACCAGCCTTAAATAGAATATGTGGTACGGCGAATAGCCCATCTTTCTCGTGACGTGGGCAAAGAGGACAGCATAACCGAAGAAGAAGCCCATGTCCGGGAGCACTAGATGGGCGGAACCGGCGGGGTCGCCTGTCTGAATGATCATTACCAAGAGCCTGACCAGAGGTGAGAAAACGGTCATCAGGCAGCATGCCCTGAACGGGTTCAGATCTTTGAAGATGTACAGGAAGATGCTCATCATCAAAGGAGACATGGCCAGGATAAAGCCGCTGCCGAACATGTTCAGTGAGATCTGCGATGCCAGTGAGCTCACCGCCACCATCAGGAACATTCTGGAGTTTTTGTTCATGCGCACATTCATAGTTTAATTATATTTGAAAAATCTTTTAGCGCATCACCAAAAAACGCACATTTGATGAAGCATTTTGAAGCATTTTGAAGAAATCTGAATAATCCGTCCTTTATTTGAAAAAAACTGATGAGAGATGAAGCATTTTGAAGTCGCCGCATACAATCATCATGTAAGAACTGTCTCTGATTTGAAAAAGAATGAGAGTTTAGAGAGGAGAGAACGAAATGAAGAAAATACTTGCAGTGCTTCTGGCACTCGTAATGGTATTCGCACTCGCGGCATGCGGCGGCGGATCCGGCGGCGGTGAAGGCGGCGGAGAATCCTCCGGCGACACCATCAAACTCGGATGGCTCGGATCCCTCACCGGCGACGGCGCTGTATGGGGAACCTGCGAGAGCCAGACCCTCGAGATGCTCATCGAGCAGAAGAACGCAGAAGGCGGACTCCTTGGCAAACAGATCGAGCTGATCAAATACGACACCAAGGGCGACGCCAACGAAGCCATCAACGTTACCACGAGACTGACCTCCCAGGATCACGTTTCGGCCATCATCGGACCGAACGCTTCCGGCCAGGCGATCGCTATGGCGGGCATCCTTTCCGGAGCTCAGACCGCAGGCATCGCGACTGTTGCAACAGGCGAGAGAGTTACCGTCGATAACGGCGTTCTGAACGAATACAACTTCCGCGTATGCTTCATCGACCCGTATCAGGGCGCTGTCGTAGGTTCCTACGCCGCCGACAAGCTCGGCTGCAAGACCGCTGCCGTCCTGTATGACCAGGGATCCGATTATTCCGAAGGCTTCAAGCAGTACTTCACCGAAGAGTTTGAGAAGCTCGGCGGCAAGGTAGTCATCGAGAAGGCTTACAGCGCCGGCGACCAGGACTTCCGCGTACAGCTCACCGACATCAAGAACGCGAACGTCGACTGCATCCTCATCCCTGTCGGCGCCAACGGCGACCTCTTCGTTATCGTACCGCAGGTAGCTGAGCTCGGCATCGATGCCATCCTGCTCGGCGGCGATACCTGGCAGTCCGAGGACGTAAACAAAAAAGCCGGTCCGAGACTTGCCGGATCCTTCGTCTGCAACCACTATGACGCTACCGACCCCGCGCTCAAGCCGCTCCAGGACGCATATCACGCGAAGTACGGCGCTGACGCAACGATCGAAGTGAACGCCTACATGGCAAACGACGCATTCCTGCTCTGGTGCGCCGCTGTCGAAGCCGCCGGCACAGCGGATCCCGCTGCGGTAGCCGCACAGCTGACCCAGGTAGAGGTCGACGGACTCACCGGACACATCAAGCTGTCCGCCGAGGACCACAACCCGATCGGCAAGGAAGCCGCGATGCAGACATACGTATATGACGAGGCAAAGGGCGAGAACGTCGAGACCTTCGTCGAGAAATACTCCCCGAAATAAAGAGATCTGAATCCATAGCATCAAAGGGGGCGATATGTCTATCGCCCCCCCGCTTTTTAAGACAAGGAGAAGCAGAATGAACGTATTCCTGCAGCAGCTCATAAACGGGCTTTCCATCGGGAGCATCTACGCCCTGATGGCGGTGGGGTACTCCTTGGTCTACAGTATCCTTAATTTCTCCAATTTCGCTCACGGAAGCGTCATCATGCTCGGCGCTTATTTCGGTTATTATGCCGTTTCACTTATCATGCCCAACCCGATCCTGGCCTTTATCGTCGCCACCATCGGATGCGGCATCGTGGCAGTGCTTCTGGAGAAGCTGGCCTATAGACCATTGAGACTCAGAAACGCCCCAAGCCTCTATTTCATCATCGCGGCGATGGGCGCGTCAATATTCCTGGAGAACCTGGTCATCGCGACGATCGGCCCGAACTTCAAGACCTATCCGGCGTTCTTCAAGAACCCCTCGATCTCGATCAATGACGGGGCTCTCATGATCTCCAAGATAGATATCCTGATGTTCATAATCGCGGCGGTGAGCCTTTTGCTCCTGGTGCTCATCCTGGAGAAGACCAGGATCGGACTCGGCATCCGCGGCACCTCATACAGCACCAAGGCAGCGACTCTCATGGGCGTCAACGTAGACCGCGTCATATTCACGATCTTCCTGCTCGGAGGCATCCTGGCGGGCCTTGCCGGTACGCTCTACGGCGTGCGCTACAAGGTGTATCCGCAGATGGGCGTGATCACGAACAAATCCTTTGTTGCCGCGGTATTCGGCGGCCTCGGATCGCTTCCCGGAGCGGTCATCGGGTCTTTGCTCCTCGGGGTGATCGAGACCTTCGGATCGAGCTATATCGCGTCCCAGTACAGAGACCTGATAGCCTATGTGCTCCTAGTTATAGTCCTTGTAGTCAAGCCGTCCGGCCTGATGGGCAAAATGACGGAAGACAAGGCGTAAGGGGGTGCTGGTATGAATATCGGTTGGGGATATATAGAAAGCATTCTTATACTCTGCGGAATCAATATGATGGTGGTGATGGGCCTTTCGCTCCTGACCGGCTTCACCGGGCTGTTTTCATTCGGCCACGCCGGATTCATGGCCATCGGAGCATATACGGCCGGAGCATTCTCGACAATGCTTCACACACCGTTCGTGGTATCCGTGATAGCGGGCGGACTCGCAGCGATGCTCGTATCATTCCTGATAGGCGGGCTTACGCTGAACCTGAAGGGAGACTATTTCTGCATAGCGACCCTGGGCTTCGGCGAATCGGTGAGGCTCCTGCTGAACAATATCGAATTTCTGGGCGGCGCCCGCGGGATGTCCAAGATACCCCCGAGCAGCACGCTGGGTTCTGTCTACGCCTTCGTTCTGGTAGGCGTGATACTCATGTGGTTCCTGCTCAAGTCCAAACACGGGCGCAATATGATCGCGATCCGCGAGGAGGAACTGGCGTCCCAGTCCATCGGGATCGGCGTCTTCGGATATAAGATGAGAGCTCTCGCCATAAGCGCGCTCTACGCCGGAATCGGCGGGGCGCTCTGGGCGCACAGGCTCACCTTCATCCAGCCGCTGAACTTCCAGCTGATGAAATCCTATGAGATGGACTTCATGGTCATCATCGGCGGACTCGGTTCGATCACCGGATCGCTGGTAGGCGCGTTCTTCCTGACGCTTCTCCCGGAGGTGTTCAGGCAGTTCAGTTCCTGGCGCATGGTGATCTACGGCCTCGCGGTCGTACTGGTAATGGTGTTCAGACCTCAGGGACTGCTGGGCGGTATAGAGTTCAGCCCCTCAGGCATCATCAGGAGGATCAGAGGCCTCGGAAAGGACAGCGAGGGACTGGAACTCGCGGAGATCGCCGCTGCCTCGCCTGAGCTCGCGGAGCAGGTCCGCAAGAGCAGGGAGGAATACGACGCGATCCACGGAAGCAAAGCCGTGAGGACACTGGAAGGAGGCGAGGCGTAATGGCGAGCGTGCTTACACTGAAAAACGTCACCAAGCGCTTCGGCGGACTGACCGCCGTGGGCGACGTCAGCTTCTCCATCCAGGAAGGCGAGATCTACGGCCTCATAGGCCCGAACGGAGCCGGGAAGACAACAATATTCAATCTGATAACCGGCGTATACACTCTCACAGAGGGCGAGATAATCTACGGCGACGATGAAGCAGGGGACACACCTACGGCTGTAAAGCCGGAAGTAACTCTGGCGGTCGCGGACCCATACGGCACGGGCTTTGTCGCCGATATCAAAAGAAGATTCATCTTCAGGCCGAAGAAGCCGTCCGACATCGCGAACCTCGGCATCACGAGGACGTTCCAGAACATCAGGCTGTTCAAAAAGCTGACGGTCTATCAGAACGTTCTGACCGCATGCCACAAGTCCGCGCACTACGGGCTTCTCAGCTCCTTCCTTCCCAAGAAGGTGCCGTATACGAATATAGTCTTCCCCTGGTTCAAAAAGCAGTATGCGGAAGAGGTCGGCATCAATATCAAGGCGGAGAACCTTCTCAAGATGATGGGCCTCTGGGAATACCGCGATATGCAGGCGGCGAACCTGCCCTACGGACTCCAGAGGAAACTCGAGATCGCGAGAGCGCTCGCCCTCGACCCGAAGCTCCTGCTGCTTGACGAACCCGCTGCGGGAATGAACCCGGAAGAGACCCTGGCGCTGGTCGACCTGGTAAAGGAGATCAGGGACAAGTTTCAACTTACGGTTTTGATCATCGAGCATCATATGGATCTCGTGATGAACCTCTGCGACAGGATCTACGTGCTGAACTTCGGTAAATACCTCGCTGAGGGATATCCGGCCGACATCCAGAACGACCCGGCGGTCATCGAAGCTTATCTCGGAAAGGAGGAGGAGACCGTTGCTTAAAGTAAGAGACCTGAATGTACACTACGGCGGTATCCACGCCATCCGCGGCATCGATATCGATGTCGAAAAGGGAAGCATCGTCACGATCATCGGCAGCAACGGCGCAGGAAAATCCTCCACGCTGAACGCGATAAGCGGAGTGGTGAAATACCAGGGGCTGATCGAGCTCAACGGCGAGAAGCTCCCGACACATCCGAACAAAGTCGTGCAGAAGGGCGTTGTACAGGTCCCCGAAGGAAGGCTCATCTTCGCGAACCTTACTGTCGAAGAGAACCTGAGGATGGGCGCCTATCTGAGAAACGACGCCAAGGGCATCAAAGAGGATTTCGAGCACGTCTACGATCTGTTCCCCAGGCTCAAGGAGAGGGAGAAGCAGAGAGCGGGAACGCTCTCCGGCGGCGAACAGCAGATGCTGGCAATGGGGAGAGGACTTATGGCGTCGCCTGACCTGATCATGCTGGACGAGCCTTCCCTCGGCCTTGCGCCGCTGCTCATCAACACGATCTTTGAGATCATACAGGAGATCAAAGCCATGGGCAAGACGATGCTTCTTGTAGAGCAGAACGCCTTCAAGGCGCTTTCCATAGCTGACGAGGCCTACGTCCTGGAACAGGGCGTGATCAAGCAGCACGGAAAAGCCGCTGATCTGATCAAAGATCCCAGCATCCAGGAGGCATATCTCGGCAAGAAGTGAAGCGATCCGCGAGTGATCTCCCGTGCCTGAGGCGGGAGTGAGCGATAATGGAGAAAGGCCGCCGGCGGGGACGCCGGCGGCCGTTTTGATACGCATGGAACGGGTATAAATCCATCATGGCAGGCGGCACTCGATTTAAGTTTCCGGTCTGTCTTGATTTTGCCGGATAAGGTGTTATAGTATGGCTTGTGAGCGCGAAACGCCGGAGAGACAGAACGGTGGCCCACATCCAAAAAGTATTGAAATTCAGCCATTTTGGAGGGCAAGATGAAAAAGAGGACGATCGTATTGGCACTGGTGCTCGTTTTGATCATGGGAGCGCTTTCCGCATGTGCCGGACCCAAGAACTCAGGGGACGACTACGGCAAGGACGGGCCTATCGCGCAGGAGCACGACAGCACGCCGATCAATATAATGGCTCTTAAGGGGCCGACCGCCATGGGAATGGTACAGATGATGGACGCGATGGATAATGAAGGGCTGGACGGCCACGAGTACACGTTCACTCTTGCCGGAGCTCCCGACGAGGTCGCGCCAGCGATAGTACAGGGAACGGTCGACTTTGCCGCGGTGCCCGCGAATCTCGCGTCCGTGCTCTACAACAAGACCGAAGGCGGCGTGCAGGTGCTCGCGGTCAATACGCTCGGTGTGCTTTACATAGTCGAAAGGGGAGAGAACATCAACTCCGTCGCGGATCTCGCGGGAAAGACCATCTACGCGAGCGGCAAGGGCGCTACTCCCGAGTACGCGCTCAACTATCTGCTCACCGAAAACGGCCTCGATCCCGGTAAGGACGTGACCATAGAGTGGAAGTCCGAGCACGCGGAGTGCCTGTCAGCCCTGCTGGCAGACGAGAACGCGATAGCGATGCTCCCGCAGCCTTTCGTAACAACGGCCGTGACCAAAGCAGAGGGCCTCAGGGCAGCTCTCGACCTCACCGAGGAGTGGGAAGCCGTCCAGAGCGGGGAAGCCTCTCCCTCGAGGATGATCACGGGAGTGCTGATCGCGCGCAAAGCATTTGTCGACGAGCATCCCGAGGCGGTCGACGATTTCCTGAGACACTATAAAGAGTCAGTCGAATTCACGAACGGCGAAGTTGACGCGGCGGCAGCTTTGATCGGGGCATACGATATAGTTCCCGAAGCTGTGGCAAAGCTTGCCATCCCCGAGTGCAACATCGTCTACATCGACGGCAGCGAGATGAAGGACGCCCTCTCCGGCTATCTCTCCGTGCTTTACGCGCAGGATCCGGCCTCGGTCGGCGGCGCACTGCCGGAGGACGGCTTCTATTATGTGAAATAGCCTTGGATGCTTGGAAATGCAGCCATTTTCGCAGTTCTGCACAGCTGTTATTCCGCGGATCACGAT
>JAFWFF010000055.1 GCA_017515765.1 Bacillota bacterium
AGCGTTCCGATGCCCATCAAAGCCACGGCGAATGACCTCAGCCTGGTGCGCTCGTCAAAGTCCTCGGAAAGCTCGGATCCCAGCGAGATATGCGGGATGACGCAGGTGGTGAGGGCCAGCCAGTAGAGCATGTTCACCGCGATATAGTAGACTACCTTCAGGTTGTAAGGCAGGTCTATGTTCACGAACAGCAGGGCGATCGAGATCCCGAACAGCACCGCGCCGCTCATTATGAAGGGGCGCCTCCTGCCCTTCGGGTTCCGCGTCTTGTCAGACCAGTTGCCGATGATCGGGTCGGTTATGGCGTCCCAGAGCACCGCAAGAGCCGATATCGCGCCGGCCATGGCCGGTTTGATGCCCGCCTGGGTGGTAAGGAAGAATGAGAAAAATGAGAAGAAGACGTTGTAGCCGATGCCTTCTCCCACCGCCCCGACGCCGTAGCTCAGGAGCGTTCCAAGGCTTAGTTTCTTTCTGCTGCCTGCTGCTGTCTGTCCTTCAGTGTTCATGCCTTCCGCGCCTCCCGCGCCGTGATCCGCGAGCTATTTCCTCACTGGCAGTATCTCCAGTCAGTAGCCGTCCGGGTCCTGGATGAAGTAGAGCCCCATCGCGTGATTCTCAAAACAGATGCAGCCCATCTCCTCATGCAGCTTGTGGGCGGCCTCGTAGTCGTCCGTCCTGAACGCGAGGTGGAATTCCTCCTCGCCTATATCGTATTTCTGCGGGTGGTCCCTGAGCCAGGTGAGCTCCAGCTCGAACTCGGACTCCTCGTTGCCGACGTAAACTATGATATGCTCCCCGTTTTCGGCGACGCTCCTGCGCTTCTCCTTAAGCCCGAGCGCCTTCTCGTAGAACGCCAGCGAAACGTCCAGATCCGCCACGTTGTAATTCTCATGGATCATCTTGAATTTCATGTTTTGTGCCTCCGTGTTCTTACTGTCTGTATTTGCTCCTACCACTTGATGGTGAATCTGACCTGATATGATTTGTTGCTGAAGTGGCCAAAGGATTCCAGTTTATAGGAGGTATCCGTGAGGCCTTCGGCGATCAGGCGCGCTTTGACCTCATCGGCATATCTCAGGGCCTCTTCCCGGGTATTGAAGGATACCACAAAGGGTGTGTCACCTATCCCACTGCGAAGGCGCTCGCTGGCCTCGCGTTTTCCGTTTCGCGCCGCCATACTGCAGGATTCCTTCATATGGTTGAACATCACGTTGGAGTAGAACCGGAAATCCCTTCCTTCTTTTTCCCGCCGCTCAGCCTCCAGCTGCTCGGGAGTTTTGGTCTCTTTTCTCAGTTCATCGGCAAAACTCATCTTTTGATCCTCCCTCTCCGGCGGCGCCTTAGCCGAACCGCTCCTTAAGTTTCTCCAACACCTCTATGTCCGCGCCGAGCCACCTGACCTGCCCGAACTCCTTCGGCGCGAGCCACCTCGCCGCCTCGTGCTCCAGCAACCTGGGCTCATCCACCAGATGGCAGAGGAAACAGTCCATATACAGATGGAAATCCGGATAGTCGTACTCGACCGGGCAGAAGAATTCGTCGATCACGAGCTCCGCGTCCAGCTCCTCTTTGATCTCCCTGATCAAAGCCTCCGCGGACGTCTCTCCGGGCTCTATCTTCCCTCCGGGGAACTCCCACCAGTCCTTATACTCGCCGTGCCCCCGCTTGGTCGCGAAGATCTCGGTGCGGACGCCCCGGGCGCGGGTTATTATAGCTGCTGAAACGTGCTTGGTGTTCATGAGATATTACCTGATTGCTTAAAACTATAATTCTTCAATGCCAAGGCTTTTTAAGTACTCGTAGGTACCATTATAGTACTTCGGAAGACGCGTGCTGTCTTCCCAGAAACCGCTCGCGGTCCTGTGGTCATTTCCTTCC
>JAFWFF010000056.1 GCA_017515765.1 Bacillota bacterium
AAGAAGACAACGCCTTCACCGTCGTCCGCCGCATCGAGGACATGAACAAAGCGGCGCGCCGCCTCCGCAGCATAAAGAACACCGCTTACCGCAGGTTCGCGGCGAGATAAGCGAGCCGCCGCGCGCGTTTTACGAGTTCTGCGCTCTTATTATCCGAGTTCAGCGCTCCGCATACTGTGTTCGGCCTGTGCATATCCCGCTTTCTTATGGGTTTTGCCATCTTTTTCGCCGCGCCCAATCGGCCGGCGTCTTTTTTTGCGAATTCCCATGGATTCCCGCCTGGAAAAGGGCTTCCGGCATGGGGTTTGACCAAAAAACGGGGCTCGCCAATTGGCGCGGCGTTTTTTTCGTCTGCGCCGGTGAGAAACGGAGGCAAGGGCCGGGACCGGTAAGGGAAACGGGCCCTGCGGCGCAAAAGAAAAAGGGCCGCGAGGCCCTTTTGTTCTTGAGGAAGCTTATTTCGACGTGATGATGTAGGGGGAGATGGCTCCGGCAACGCCGCTTATCGGCATGGTCTGGAGGATGATCTTTCCGGGGCCGGTCACTACGGTGTTGAAAAGGCCTTCGCCGCCGAGGAACGCGTTCTTCATGCTGCCGACGGACTGGATGTCCATGGTGCAGGTCGCGTCCATGACTGCGAGGTAGCCGGTGTCGATGATCATCTGCTGTCCGGGCCCGAGGTTGTATTCGCAGGCAAAGCCGTCGATCTCGATGAAGGCGGTGCCGTGGCCGGAAAGTCTCTGCATGATGAAGCCCTCGCCGCCGAAGAGGCCCGCTCCGAATCTCTTCTGGAAGAAGACCGAGAGCTCGACGGTGTCGCTGCTCGCGAGGAAACCGCGCTTCTGGACGATCACCTCTCTGCCCGGGGCGATCTCATAGGCTTTGATGGAGCCGGGGAAGGAAGACGCGAACGCGATCTGTCCGGGACCGCCCATGGCGGTGTATCTGTTCTGGAACATGGAGTCTCCGCTGAACATCCTGCCCATCATCTTGCCGAAGCCGCCGGTTCCCTGGGTCTGCATCTGCATATTGGGCGTCATCCAGCTCATGGCCCCGCGCTCCGTGATGAGCGATTCGCCCGCGTCGACGTTGCAGATCACAACGGGAAGCGGTTCTCCAACGATCTGATATTTCATGATTACCTCCTGAATTGGTATTTCTGATCAAAAGACCGAAAGTATTATAGCAAAGCAGGCCCGCTTTTACAAACTCGGTGATGTAAACGGGGGTGCGTTGTGATATAATATATCAGATTTTTGATTTTGGGCGGGAAACGCCCGCGGGAGGAAAACATGAGCGAAGTCATGGCAAACAATTTCATCCACAATATCATCGACGAGGACCGCGCGTCCGGTAAATACGGCGGCGAGGTATACACCCGCTTCCCGCCGGAGCCGAACGGCTACCTTCACATAGGGCACGCTAAGTCCATATGCCTGAATTTCGGGACCGCTCTGAAATACGGCGGGAAGTGCAATCTGCGCTACGACGATACGAACCCGGTCAAGGAAGACGTCGAGTATGTCGACGCCATCGAGGACGATATCAGATGGCTTGGATTCAAGTGGGAGAAACAGCTCTGGGCTTCCGACTATTTCGACACGATGTACAAGGCGGCGGAGACTTTGATAGAGAAGGGCCTTGCGTACGTCGACGATTCCTCCGCAGAGGAGATCAAAAGGACCCGCGGCACGCTGACCGAGCCCGGCATCGAGAGCCCCTGCAGGAACCGCTCTGTTGAGGAGAACCTCGCGATGTTCCGCGACATGAAGGCAGGCAAATACGCCGACGGCGAAAAGGTCCTCCGCGCGAAGATCGACATGGCCTCCCCAAACATCAATATGAGAGACCCCGTCATCTACAGGATAGTGCACGCGCCGCACCACAATACCGGCGACAAATGGTGCATATATCCGATGTATGACTTTGCCCACCCGATCGAGGACGCGATCGAGGGGATCACGCACAGCATCTGCACGATGGAGTTCGAGGATCACAGACCTCTCTACGACTGGGTGCTGAAGGAGGTCGGCTTCTGGCCCGAGCCCCCGCAGCAGATCGAGTTCGCGAGGCTCAACCTGACCAATACGGTCATGAGCAAGAGATACCTCAAGGCTCTGGTGGACGACGGTTCCGTCACGGGCTGGGACGATCCCAGGATGCCCACGATAGCAGGCCTGCGCCGCAGGGGATACACGCCTGAGGCGATCAGGGACTTCTGCGCCAGGGTAGGCGTCGCCAAGGCGAACAGCATGGTCGATATCGGACTTCTGGAGCACTGCATCCGCGAGGACCTGCAGAACAGAGTCGAGTCTCGCAACGTGGTAGAGGACCCGGTCAAAGTGGTCATCACCAACTACCCCGAGGGCGAGACCGAGATGGTAGAGGTCGAGAACAACAAGAACGTACCCGAGATGGGGACCAGACAGATCCCGTTCTCCCGCGAGATATACGTCGACGGCGCGGACTTCATGGAAGTGCCGGCCAAGAAGTACTTCAGGCTCTTCCCGGGCAACGAGGTCCGCGTGAAAGGCGCCTACTTCATCAAATGCGAAGAGGTAGTCAAGAACCCGGACGGCTCGGTCAAAGAGCTCCTCTGCACATATGACCCCGCCACGAAGAGCGGCGAGGGCTTCGACGGCAGAAAGGTCAAGGGTACGATCCACTTCGTCGACGCGGCGACGGCTGTTCCCGTGAAGATCAGGAACTACAGCTACCTCATGGTCGAGGGAGAGGACGGCAAACTGGTACTCAACCCCGAATCGCTGGTCGAGAAGGACGGGTTCGCGGAGCCTTTGATTGCGGAAGCCAAGCCGGGCGAGAGATTCCAGTTCTTCCGCCACGGGTACTATGTACGCGACCTGAAGGACACGGGCGAAGGCGCGCCGGTGTTCAACCGCATAGTGGATCTTAAGAGCGGATACAAGCCGAAATAGGCAGGAGCGAGATGACAAAGACTTTTAAAGATATTTATATCGGGTATATAGCGGCTCTCGTTGTAGTGCTGGTACTGGTGCTCTTCGTGGTGCCTGCGAGCATCAACAGGTGGATAAGGCTGGCGGCGGCGATAGTGCTCCTCGGAGCGATCGCTTTTGTCGCCGTGAAGCTCACCCAGAAGCGCATCCTCGCTTTCAACGAGCCGATCGAGAACTGCCGCATGCGCGAGGGGATAGCGAACCTCCGCAAGATCACTGACAAGACCCTCGACGAGAACAGCAGGATCATGTTCAGGCTGAACGAGGCGACCGCGCTTACCGATCTCGGGGAATACGACGAAGCGCTCGGGATACTCGACGGGCTGAAAGTGCCTGAGAAGCACAGCCCCCGCGAGATGTACCTCCAGGCGATCTATCAGTATGAGCAGTGCAGGGCGCACGCGGAGTCCGGGGATCCCGAGACCGCGGAGATGCACCTCACGACGCTCAATTATATACTCGGGGACCTCAAGTTCCGCGAGCCGATGCTGTCCCGCATGATCAGGAACGCGAAGATGGCCGACAAGAGGCTCGACCTGCTCGCCGACGATTATGAAGGGGCCTATGATGCCTACAAGGATTTCATAGAGAAGGCGGAGAGCCTGAGAGTCATAGTCGCCTGCAGATACCGCCTCGCTGAGGTCTGCCTGCACGACGGACGGAATGACGAAGCCCTCGAGAATATGGAATTCGTCGCCAAATACGGCGGAGATACGGTCTACGCGAAAAAAGCGCGCCTCTTCCTTGCCGAGCAGGAGAAAGGCGCGGAAATGTCCGGAGGCGCGGAGTGAGGATCAACAAATACATCGCGGCTTCCGGGATCGCGAGCCGAAGGAAGGCCGACGAGCTGATAAAGAACGGGAACGTCAGGGTCAACGGCACGGCGCTGACCGAGCCGGGCTATGAAGTGGCAGACGGCGACGTGGTCGAGGTGAACGGCACCCCGGTGCTGCCGCCCGAGAACAAAGTCTATATCCTCCTGAACAAGCCCGTCGGATATGTGACCACCGTAAAAGATGAGGGCGGAAGGCCCACGGTGATGGATCTGGTGACAGAAGTGGAAGGCAGGGTCTTCCCGGTCGGAAGGCTGGACGTGAACACCTCAGGAATGCTCATCATGACCAACGACGGGGATTTTGCCTACCGGGTGGCTCATCCGAAGCACAAGCTCGGAAAGACCTACAGGGTGAGAGTCGCCGGGATAGTGACCCGAGGCAAACTCGACAGGCTCAGGAAGGGAGTCGATATCGGCGGATTCGTGACGTCTCCCGCCGAAGTGGAGATAGTCAAAGAGCTTCCGAAGGAGACCGTCCTGGAGATCACCATCCATGAAGGGAAGAACCGCCAGGTGCGCAAGATGTGCAAGGCCATAGACTGCCCGGTCAGGGAACTCGAACGCATAGCGATAGGGCCGGTGAAGATCGGCAGGCTCGCGACAGGCGGCTACCGGAAACTGACCAGGCAGGAGATAGATGCTTTGATGGGGAAGAAACAGACCCGCTGAAGCCCTTCGCGAAAGACGAAAGACATAAAAAAGCCCGCGCTCTGCGCGGGCTTTGATATTGTCCGGTTTTATTTTCTCTTGCAGTCCTTCGGGGTGACGCAGGTGCCTGTGGCTCTCGCTACCACGATGGGCTCCTCGAGGAAGTCGGCTGCGGAAGCGCTGATGTCCGGGCGGGCTACGATGACCTTGCGGGCTTCGAATTTCATCTTGCGGGAGGTGTTGCCGATCTTGGTGATCTCGCCTACGGCCTCGATATAGTCGCCGGCATAGGTCGGAGCCAGGAACTCGACGTTGTCATAAGCACAGAAGAGACCCTCGTCTCCGTCATATTTGATCAGAAGCTCTGTGGCTACGTCGCCGTAGAGGTGGACCATATGAGCTCCGTCTACCAGATTTCCGCCGTAATGGGCGTCTTTAGCCGACATTCTTACACGGATCATTGAAGTGATTTTCTCTTCCATCTTTCTTCTCCTTGTTATCTTTCATCTCCGCCGCGCTCGCGGCGTTTACTGCTTAGGTACGCGCACGGGAAACACCGGCGCAAACAAATGATAACATATTTCCGGCCGGTCAAAAAGTTGCAAAACCGCTTTTTACGGTTTATATTAAACTCAAAGCCGCCTGAACCGATTTGTGTTCGGCACGCGGCGGGGTGAACCGATTATGCATTGACCGGCGGCCCGGGGAAGGGCGCAGGACGGAGACTGGCATGACCAACAACTACGGTATAGCGAGGGTGCTGGAGCCTAAGCAGGTGCTCCCGACATCAGCCTGGAAACTGGACAACAGCCGCTACCTCATGGAGGGGGAGATGCGCATAGACGTGAGGCGCATCCACCTTGAAGGCACCAGCTTCAAGGAGATCTGCCTTGAGGCGAACGACAACGACCAGCGCATAAGGCAGAAGATAATGGACATCGTGATCCGCCGCGGCAAGCTCCACAACCCGGTCACCGATACCGGCGGCCTCCTTTACGGGACGGTCTCGGAGATAGCGGATGATTACGACAATCAAAAGGGCTTCCGCCCGGGCGAAGAGGTGATCTGCAACGCTTCACTCGCGTCCATCCCGCTTTACATAAACGAGATAATCTCGATCGACCGCGCCTTCGGCCAGATCGAGGTGGACGGCTACTGCATAGTGAATTCCGGCGTTCCGGTCATAAGGCGGCCGGAGGAACTGCCGATCAAGCTCCTTCTCTACATACTGAACGAGTCGGGGACCATCTACCGCATCTGCAGCACCGCTGTCGGAAAGCGCAGATTCCTCATCGTCGGGAACAACCTCCTGTCCAATCTTCTCTTCGGCACCGCGATCAGGAAAGTCGCGCGCGAGGACGCGGAGATAGTCTGCCTGCTTGACAGGAAGACCGATACCGTCCTCCGCGGCGAGAGCATAGAACGCCTTAAGCAGCATGTGTTTTCAGAGATACATTACGTGGATATACTTAAGCCGCTCGAATGCATCGAGAGGATAAACGGCGCGTCGCGCTTTGATCTCTCGGTAAACTGCGCGGACATCACCGGCGCGGAGACCATCAACATCCTCGCGACCAAAAGCGGCGGCACGGTCATCTTCGCGAACCTTATAAACAACTACAACATCGCTCTGTACATCACAGAGTCCATCTCCAGACAGCTCGACATACGCTGCGCGGACGGATATCTGGAGGCCTACGACGAGTTCGACTTCGACATAGTGAGAGAGCTGATCCCTTACATAGAGGGCGCGGAAGAGGCCCAGGAGAGCGTAAGGGATGACCTGACGCACCCGGTCGGGAAGAAGAGCAGGTTCCTCAGGGATTCGGGCGTCAGGCAGACGATCATGGAGGATTTCGTCTGCGAGAGCCACGCTATGGCGACCGTGCTGGACGAGATGCTAACAGTCGCGAAATACGACTGCAACGTGCTCATCACGGGTGAGACGGGCGCCGGCAAGGGAAAAGTCGCGAACATGATCCACAAGAACAGCAACCGGAAGATGCAGCCTTTCATCAAGGTCACCTGCGCCTCGCTGAACGCCGCTGGAATGGAAGGCGAACTGTTCGGCATAGAGGAGGGGACAGACCAGAACTTCCCTGCGGGAAAGAAGGGCATGTTCGAACTCGCGGACAACGGGACGCTGTTCCTGGACGAGATAGGGGAGATGCCCCAGGACCTCCAGGCAAAGCTGCTCAGGGTGATCCAGGACGGCGAGTATTTCAGGGTCGGAGGCACGTCATCCGTCAAGACCAACGTCAGGATAATATCTGCCACCAACAGGGAACTGGAGGACCTGATAGACGCCGGGCTCTTCAGGCGGGACCTGTACTATAAGCTCAACGTCGTCAGGATCCGCGTGCCTGCCCTGCGCGAAAGGACCGCGGACATCCCGGCCCTGGTCGAGCACTTCCTGGAATCGTACGGCGAGCGCTTCTCGATCAAAAGGACCATATCCCGCGACGCGGTCGAATACCTCTGCCAGTGCGACTGGCCGGGGAACACGCGTGAGCTTGAGAACGTGGTGCAGCGCCTAATGATAAGCGCCGGGAGCGAGGAGATATCTTTGATCGACGTCATGCACGAGATGCATACCGACGTGTTCGACATGAACGTCTTCGGGGGCCAGGAAGCTGAGGGCGGTGAAGTGAACATGGAGGTCATGGTGGACAATTTCGAAAAGAACATCATCCGGCATGCCCTGGAGAAATACGGATCCACCAGGAAGGCCGCCAAAGCGATAGGGATAAGCCAGACCCAGCTGGTGCGCAAGAAGAACAAATACGGCATCTGAACAACTGAAAACCAACGGGCGAACCGTAAGGTGTTCATACAGGCGGAAGGCTGAACACAAATCGGTTCGCTTGTTATTTTTTTGATAAAACATCTCGCGCCGGCCGGCGGATTATAGACTAAAAAAATCAAAAAGCATATAATGTAACCACCGAAATGCGCCATGCATCCGGGAATGAAAAGCCATCAAAACAAAAGTTTAATTTTGATCAAATTTTTCAGGAGGAAAAAATATGAAAAAGGGAAATCCGTACGGAACACACAGAGTCATCTCACCCAAGGGAGTGCTGCCGCAGCCTGCTGATGTAATCGACAACGATATGGAGATCTATGATAACGAAGTCAAGATCAACGTCAAGACGCTGAACATCGACTCCGCTTCCTTCACTTCCGTAGTCGACCACGCTTGCGGCAAGAAGCCCACGGACGACCTCACAGCTGAAGATATCGAAGCTATCAAGAACACCATGCTCGGCATCGTCGCGAAGGCCGGCAAGCACAAAAACCCCTGGACCGGTTCCGGCGGAATGCTGATCGGTACCGTAGAAGAGATCGGACCCGAGTGGAAGGGCGACCTGAAGGTCGGCGACAAGATCGCAACGCTCGTATCCCTGTCCCTTACCCCGCTCGTCATCGACGAGATCATCGCCATGAGACCGGCTATCGACCAGGTCGACATCAAGGGACACGCGATCCTCTTCCAGAGCGGCATCTATGCCAAACTGCCCGATGATATGCCCGAAGGACTTGCTCTCTCCGCACTGGACGTAGCAGGCGCTCCGGCCCAGACCGCCAAGCTGGTCAAGCCCGGCATGAAGGTCATGGTCATCGGCGGCGGCGGAAAGTCCGGACTCCTCTGCCTCTATGAAGCAAAGAAGAGAGCCGGCGTCACCGGACAGGTCATCTGCGCTGCAGGTTCCCAGAAGTCCGAGGACAGAGCCCGCAAGCTGAACCTCGCTGACGATTATTTCCACATGGACGCTACCGACGCTGTCGGTATGTATGAGAAGGTCATGGAGCTCACGAACGGCGAACTCTGCGACATCGTTATCAACTGCGTAAACATCGAGAACACAGAGATGGCTTCCATCCTCTGCACCAAGGACAACGGACTCGTTTACTTCTTCTCCATGGCCACCAGCTTCACCAAGGCTGCCCTCGGAGCTGAAGGCGTCGGCAAGGACGTTGACATGATCGTCGGAAACGGCTACACCAAGGGCCACGCCGAGATCACCCTCCAGGTGCTCAGAGAGCACGAGGGCATCAAGAAGCTCTTCGAAGAGATGTACGCTTAATCCAAGCGGTCAAAGTTTAATGCGAATAACGCAGAACAGGAGATGACTATGGCAATCAGAAACTGGAAAGACATTCCTCTTTTCAAGGACGTAACCGATGAGCAGTGGAACGACTGGCACTGGCAGGTCGCACACAGACTTTCCACAGTCGAAGACATCGCTCAGGTAGTTAACCTTACCGATCAGGAAAAGGCCGACATCGAGAAGGTAATGGGCGGATTCCGCGTAGGTATCACCCCGTACTATGCTTCTTTGATGGATCCCGACGATCCGAGAGATCCGGTCCGCATGCAGGCTGTTCCGACCCTGGCCGAGATGCACAGATCCGAAGCTGACGACGCGGATCCGCTTCACGAGGACGCCGACTCTCCGGCTCCGGGACTTACCCACAGATATCCTGACAGAGTCCTGTTCCTCATCACGGACCAGTGCTCCATGTACTGCCGCCACTGCACCAGAAGAAGACTTGCCGGCGAGACCGACGGCGCGAGATCCAGAGAAGACATCGACGCATGCATCGATTACATCCGCAGGACTCCGCAGGTCAGAGACGTGCTGCTCTCCGGCGGCGACGCTCTCCTGGTAGAGGATGACACCCTTGAGTACATCATCAGCGAGCTCCGCAAGATCGACCACGTCGAGATCGTGAGACTCGGAAGCCGTACGCCTGTCGTTATGCCGATGAGGATAACCGACAAGCTGGTCAACATGCTGAAGAAGTATCATCCGATCTGGCTCAACACGCACTTCAACCACCCGAAGGAAATGACTCCGGACGCAAGGGAAGCTCTCAGAAAGCTCGCTGACGCCGGTATTCCTCTCGGAAACCAGAGCGTGCTGCTCCGCGGTATCAATGACTGCAAGTTCATCATGATGGACCTCGTCCACGAGCTCACCAAGAACAGGGTAAGACCTTACTACATCTACATCTGCGACCTCTCCGTAGGTATCGAGCACTTCCGCACAAGCGTTGCGAAGGGCCTCGAGATCATGGAAGGCCTCCGCGGCCACACCTCCGGATTCTGCGTACCGACCTTCGTTGTCGACGCCCCGGGCGGCGGCGGAAAGACCCCGGTAATGCCGCAGTACGTGATCTCCCAGACACCGGACAAGGTGATCCTGAGGAACTACGAAGGCGTCATCACCACTTACACACAGCCCAGACTGCCGGATCTTCCCTGCCAGTGCGACTACTGCACAGGCAAGAAGAAATCCTTCTATCAGGGCGTATCCGCTCTCGGCGAAGGCCTCCAGATCAAATCCATGGAGCCTGCCAACCTGGCGAGACACGAGAGAAACAAACACTAATATCAGGCTGAAACAGATAGTTTAGTTACGGGTATAGGGAGACTTTTTGGGGTCTCCCTATACCGGATTAATGAGTATTTGGTTTTTTGATGGGTCTTTTAAGTGAACTTGCAAGAGAATACAGGACTCTCTCGATCGTGGGAATGGCGAAGAACGCCGGAAAGACCACGGCGCTGAACTATTTGATAGAAGAGGCGGAAGACGAGGGGATACTGATCGGGGTGACGTCCACAGGCAGAGACGGGGAGACTGTCGACCTGGTCACCAATACCGAGAAGCCCAGGGTGTATCTCTACGAGGACACGATCGTCTCGGTGCCGACCATGCTATACGATCTGTCCGAGGCGGGGCTTGAGATCCTTGAGATGTCCAGATACAGGACCTCCATCGGCGAACTGCTCCTCTGCAGGGTCGCGTCGAGCGGATACGTGCAGATAGCGGGGCCGGTGGCGACCAAAGACACCAAGAGGATGTGCGAGAGGATGTTCAGCCTGGGCTGCGAGCTCATACTGATCGACGGGGCGATAGACAGAAAGTCCATCGCCGCGCCTGAAACCTCCGACGCGATAATCCTTGCGACCGGAGCGGTCCTCTCCAGGGACATCACCAGGGTGGTGAAGGAGACGGTGCACATAGTAGGTCTCTACAGCCTTCCCGAGGTTCCGGAGAATGACCCCGTAAGGGAACTGATCTCAGAGAATGTGCGGAACGGACGCATCACTCTTGTAAAGGGATCTGAAGTCGAAACTCTCGACCTCGCTACGGGACTCGGATCCGGACGACGGATCAATGAAGCCCTGGATGAGGAAACGGACGCGATCTTCCTGCCCGGCGCTCTCACGCTGGGCGTGCTCGCGGACATCTCACCCGAGAAGTTCAGGAGGACCAGGTTCATCCTGAGAGACCCGACAAAGATCTTTATCGACGACGTGAACTGGCGCAAGCTGGTAAAGCGCGGGCTCTCGATAGAAGTCCTGAAGAACATAAAAGTCGCGTGCGTCACGGTGAACCCGTTCTCGCCGGAAGGATATTCATTCGACAGCGAAACTCTCCTCAAGGAGATGCAGAAGGCTCTTCCGGACATCCCGGTAGTGGACGTCAGGAAGTAGAGAAGGAGACCGGTCAATGGCCCAGGATAACAACCGCAGACTTGCCAACGTAAAAACGAGACAGGAAACGGGATTCGACCATGTGGTCTCCGGACTCGAGACAGGCACGCCTTTCGGAAAGCGCGAACAAAGGGAGACAAGGCCCTTCTTCCCCGGACAGGAGGAGGCTCTGCGCGCGGAGCTCCGCAAGGTCGGGGAGCTGAGGCGCTTCGCCTCGGAGAACCCGAAAAAGGTGAAGCTGCTCATGGAAGTCTTCATGTCCTGCAAAGACGTATCCGGGACCGTGGAGAGATCCGTCAAGGACACGCTCTCCGTGGTCGACATATACGAGATCAAGCAGGCGCTTCTGAACGACGCCGCGATCCGCAGGATACTGGCAGCGGACGCTACCTCGCTGGAAGGCGTCGAGATGAAAGAAGGCGGCGAAAACTGCTGCTGTGACGAGAACGGTAGTGTAGAGCGCAGACTTGAGGCTTCCGGAACCGGATCCGCAGGCGCGGTCTACGGCGGGATAGACCCCGAGTTTATCCCCGAGGACACATCCGACCTTCTGGATCTGCTCGACCCTAGGAAGGACAGGCTCCCGACCTTCTACGTCTATGACGATTTCTCCGGAAAGCTTGCAGAGTTGAGAGCCCGGAAGAAAGAGCTGGAAAGAGGCCTCCGCAAGATCCAGAAGGCCAGAAGGGACGAGCTGAAGGAAGAGCTTGGCATAGTACTCACCCCGAAATTCGACGTGGTCATACCGAAGTCGAGCGATGACCTCGCGAAGGCGAAGAGCTCAGACAAGCTCACGGTATCGACGGAGGATTATTCGTCCGTGACCTTCGTTCTCGCGCCGGATGAAGAGACCTTTGATCTCCTCAAACAGAGCGAGGAACTCGAGCTCGAGATCGAGAACGAGGAGTATCTGGTCCTGAAGGAGCTGACCGCGCGGATAGCGGAGCATTCCGGAAGGATGCTCGGGAACTTCCGCAGGATCGGCAGGCTGGATTTCGTCCTCGCCAAGGCGGTCTACGCCGAGAAACACGGCTGCGTGATGCCTGAGATCACGGAAGACCACAGGATCGAGATCATAAACGGCAGACACCTGCAGGTAGAGGAGATACTGAAGAGCAAAGGCGGCGAGTACTGCCCGATAAGCATAGAACTCGAACGCGGTGTGACCTGCATAACCGGCGCGAACATGGGAGGCAAGACGGTTTCCCTGAAGCTTACCGGCATGATCCCGCTCCTCGCCCAGTACGGATACTTCGTACCTGCGGAGAAAGCAGTGATCGGCCTCTCCAATTTCGTCCAGATGCTCATAGGCGACAGCCAGTCGGTAGAGAGAGGGCTCTCGAGCTTCGGAAGCGAGATGGAAGAGCTTAATGAGATCCTCGATCACGCGTCGGCGAGATCGCTCATACTGATCGACGAGATCGCGAGCGGCACGAACCCCGGAGAAGGCCTGGCCCTCACCAGGAGCCTGGTCGACTATCTGATGAAGCGCGACTATATCGCTTTGATCACGACCCATTTCGAGACCGTGACCGAGCGCGAAGGAGTCGTGAACATGCAGGTGAGGGGACTCGCGGACGCGGACTTCAGGAAGCTCGACAGCGAGCTCAGATACGCGAACCGCAGGGAGCGCATCCGCATAATAGGAAAATACATGGACTACAGGCTGTCAAAGGTCAGCGGCGAGAGCCGGGTGCCCCACGACGCCCTGAATATAGCCAAGATGCTCGGCATCGACAAAGAGATAATCGACGGTGCCGGGAAGTACCTGATACAGTAGAAGAACAGACCGTTACATCAAAAGATTTGATTGGAGACAAGAGAATGAAAAGCAAACTTAATCTTGACCCGAAAGTGGTGGAGAGCGCTCGCAATCATGCCAGGAATATCGCCCACGACATGCAGGACTTTATCGACAGGCATACGACTGTGAGCACCGAGAGGACCATTCTGAGGCTCCTGGGCGTTGACGGCATCGACGATGTCGAGACTCCGCTCCCCAACGTGGTGGTGGATCACATCAAAGACGCCGGCGGCCTCCCCAGGGGAGTCGCTTACTGGATGGGCAACGCGATGATCCAGACCGGGCTTCAGCCCCAGGAGATCGCCGAGAAGGTCGCCGCCGGCGAGCTCGACCTCACCAAGCTGGACACCGTGTCCGCCAAAGAAGCGGAAGAAGCCATCATGCCGGCAGTGCACGAGGCCCTGAGAAAGATCAAAGCCCAGACGAAAAAGAGAGAGGAATACCTCGCGAGACTCGGCGAGGGCCGCAAGCCTTACCTCTATGTTATCGTAGCTACCGGTAACATCTACGAGGACGTTATCCAGGCCCAGGCTGCAGCCAGACAGGGCGCCGACATCATCGCCGTTATCAGGTCGACAGCCCAGTCGCTCCTCGACCACGTTCCCTACGGACCGACGACCGAGGGATTCGGCGGAACATGGGCGACCCAGGAGAACTTCCGCATCATGAGAAAAGCTCTCGACGAAGTGGGAGAGGAGATCGGCAAATACATCAGACTGTGCAACTATTCCTCCGGAATGTGCATGCCCGAGATCGCCGCGATGGGCGCTCTCGAGAGACTGACGTCATGCTGAACGACGCTATATACGGCATCCTGTTCAGAGACATCAATATGCAGAGGACCATAGTCGACCAGTTCATGAGCCGTGTCATCATCGGATACTGTGGCATCATCTTCAACTCCGGCGAAGACAACTACCTCACGACTGACGACGCTTACGAAGCCGCTCACACTGTTACCGCATCCCAGTTCATCAACGAGCAGTTCGCAGTCCTCGCCAACATCCAGGAGTGGCAGATGGGTCTCGGACACGCTTTCGAGATGGATCCGGACATCGAGAACGGATTCCTCTACGAGCTGGCCCAGGCAGTGATGGCGAGGGAGATCTTCCCGAACGCTTCGCTGAAATACATGCCCCCGACAAAGTTCATGACGGGCAACATCTACAAGGGACATATCCAGGACGCTTTGTTCAACCTCGTGGCCGTATGGTCCGGACAGAGCCTGCAGCTCCTCGGAATGCTCACCGAAGCGGTCCACACCCCGCATATGCAGGACAGATACCTCTCGATAGAGAACGCCAACTACATCTTCAACAACTGCCGCGACCTCGGCGAGGAAGTCGAGTTCAAGGAAGGCGGCATCATCCAGCAGAGAGCGCAGACCGTGCTCGCCAAGGCGGACGCTTTGCTGGCTGAAGTCGAGAAGGAAGGCCTGTTCTCCACGATCGAGCAGGGCAAGTTCGGAGGAGTCAAGAGACCCAGGGATGGCGGAAAAGGCCTTGAAGGCGTATGCGTCAAAGACGACCAGTACTTCAATCCCTTCATCCCGCTTATGTTAGGAGGTGCGGAATAATGTCGGAAGCAAACAAGACCGCAACGGCACAGGTCGACCTGACCAAGGTCAAACCTTACGGAGATACACTGAATGACGGCATGATGGAGACCATGTTCACCCTTCCCGTACCTTACGGCGAGGAGGCCAACGAAGCCGCTCGCCAGCTCGTCAAGAAGATGGGCTGGGAAGAGCCGAACGTCACGTATTCCCATGACATGGGCAACGGCTACACCTTCTTCGTAGTCTACGGCAAATGCCAGCACACCGTCGACTTCACCCAGATCAAAGTCGTCAAGGTCGAAGTTGACGTCATGGACCGCGTGGAGTGCGGAGAGTACATCGCCGAGAACATCGGCCGCCCCGTGGTCGTGGTTGGCGCGTCGACCGGTTCCGACGCCCACACCGTAGGTATCGACGCCATCATCAACATGAAGGGCTTCCACGGCCACTTTGGTCTGGAGCGTTTCAAAAACGTCGAAGCCTACAACCTGGGATCCCAGGTACCGAACGAGGAACTCATCGCGAAGGCGAAGGAAGTCAACGCCGACGCTATCCTCGTATCCCAGACCGTAACGCAGAAGGACATCCACATCATC
>JAFWFF010000057.1 GCA_017515765.1 Bacillota bacterium
GATGAAAACGCTGTAAAACAGACCATCCTGAAGGCGATCCCCTTCGCTGAAGGAAATGTAGTTGACATAATCCAGAATTCCGTCTACGAGATAGAAGAGATCCTGACAAGTGAGTAATCCGGACATACTTCAGGACAGAATAGAATACCGGTTCTCCGATCCCGACAAACTCACGGAAGCCCTGGCTCACAGTTCCGCGGCAGTTCAGCGCGGAGGCAGGAGATTCGACAACGAAAGGCTGGAATATCTCGGAGACGCGTTTCTGGACGCCTTTGTCGGTCTTATGCTTTTCAGGAGGCTTCCTAAGGCTCCTGAAGGGGACCTTACGCGTTTAAGGGCACAGATCGTCTGTGAGAAGAACCTTGCGGCGGTAAGCCGCCAGATCGGCCTGGGAGACCATCTGATCCTCGGGCGCGGAGAAGAGCGCCAGGGCGGGCGGTCAAAGGATTCGATCCTTGCGGACGCCGTCGAAGCTTTGATCGGCGCGGTCCTTACGGACGGCGGATATGACGCTGCGGAGAAACTGATAGAAAGATTATTTGACAAGTCGGTCCGCGACGCTGCGGAAGGGCTTTTGTTCACGGATCACAAGAGCAGGCTCCAGGAGACCGTCCACGGTATCGACGGCAGCCTGAAGATCGTTTATAAGGTTGTCGGTGAGTCCGGTCCGGATCATGACAAGACGTTCCGCGTCCTTTTGGTGGTAGGCGGAAAGCCTCTGGGTGAGGGAAGGGGAAAGAGCAAGAAAGAAGCCGAGCAGGAAGCTGCCCGGGACGCACTGCGAAAGGGTATTGATAATGTATTTTAAACGTTTGGAAATGCAGGGGTTCAAGTCATTTGCCGACCCTGTGGTGATAGACTTCCACGAAGGAATAACCTGCATAGTCGGACCCAATGGAAGCGGAAAGAGCAATATAAGCGATGCCATAAGATGGGTGCTCGGAGAACAGAGCCCCAAGGCTTTGCGCGGCGGAAAGATGGAAGAAGTCATCTTTGCCGGGACGGCGAGCCGCAAATCCCGCGGAATGGCCGAGGTCACCCTGGTCATCGACAATACCGCAGGCATCCTTGACATAGATTACAGCGAGGTCGCCATCACCAGGCGCATGTACCGCTCCGGCGAGAGCGAGTATCTGATCAACAACAATCCCTGCAGGCTGAGGGATATACGCGAGCTGATAATGGATACCGGTATCGGCGTGGACGGTTATTCTCTGATCGGCCAGGGCAGGATAGCCGACATAGTCAGCACCAAGCCCGAGAGCAGGCGTGAGATATTCGAGGAAGCCGCCGGCGTCGTCATGTACAAGAACCGCAGGAACGAGGCGAGCCGCAAACTCGATTCGACTTCCCAGAACCTCGAGCGCGTGAACGACATCATCGAGGAGATCGAAGGACGGATCGGAAACCTCCGCGACGACAGCACCAAGGCGAAGGAATACCTCGACCTGAAGGACCGCTACGAGGGACTGGAGATCAACCTCATCCTGAGGAATATCGAGTCTGCCGAGGAGAACGCGAAGGCCTACGAGCAGGAGATAGGCGAACTCTCGGAGCAGCTCGACAGGCTTATGGACGCCCACTCCGAGGTGTCCGAGAAGGGCGGGAAGCTCTCCGAAAGGCGTACCGCTCTGGACGGCCTTATCCAGGAGACCCAGGAGAGGATCATCCGCATCACCAATGAGATAAACACTATCACGAGCAACTCCAAGATATCTGCGGAGCGCCTGTCGTCCATAGATAAAGAGGACGAGCGCATACGCCAGGAGCTGGATTCTCTCAGGGATATGCTGGAGACCGAGGAAGAGAGCCTGAGATCGCTCGATGAAGAGCGCCGCAAGCTGAACTTCGAGGACAAAGTCGCCGAGACGCATCTCCGCGAGAGCATCTCGGCGTACAACGAGGCTGTCGCCATCCATTCGGGCAGGGTAGCCGATGCGGAAGAAAAGCGCCAGAAGCTTTTTGATCTTTCTTCTGAAAAGAACAACCTGATCTCTCAGATCAGCGGAGTTGAAAACCTCTCATCCAGCCTGTCCGAGCGCCGCGAGGAACTGCTCTCGCTCCGCTCAGACGCCGAGAACTCGCGCGCAGGCGCGGAGAAAGACAAGGCCGGCAAGGAAGAAGTGATCCGCGCAAGACAGGGCGAGATGGATGCCGCCGGATCGGAACTCGAGAGCGTAAGGAGCAAGACCGCGGCTCTCAGAAAAGAACTGTCCGACATGGTGCGGTCCAATGAGGACGCGCGCATAGATCTCTCCACACTCAACTCCAGGCATCACACACTTAAGGAGATGGAGGAGAACTACGAGGGCTTCACCTACGGAGTACGCACTGTAATGAAGGGCGGCTTTCCCGGAGTCCGCGGGGTCGCTGCTGAACTCATGACTGTGCCTAAGGGATTCGAGACAGCCATGGAGACTGCTCTCGGAGCTTCCGCCCAGAACCTCATCTGCGAGCGCGACGCGGACGCCAAGCGCTGCATCACATATCTCAAGCAGAACAAAGCGGGACGTGTCACATTCCTCCCCATGGAGACGATAAGAGGATCAAAGGCCGACTTCTCGGCCGTTTCCGGCGCCCCGGGCTTCCTCGGCCTCGCCTCCGAACTGATCAAATGCGACCCCGAATACCACGCGATCTTTGATAATCTGCTGGGCAGGACCGTGGTCGCGGATAATATGGATCACGCCGTGAGCATGTCAAAAAAGACCGGCGGGATCCGCTTTGTCACTCTGGACGGCGAGGTGGTGAGCCCCGCGGGAGCTATCACCGGAGGAACGTATCGGAACAAGAGCCAGGACATCTTCGCCAGGAAAGCCGAGATCAGCGAACTGGAAGAACGCATAAAGATCCTTGAGGAGAAGATAAGCGCCGGAACCGAAGCAATAGAAGAAAGGCGCGCCAGGATAGCTGAGCTTACCGGCAGGGAGGAAGTCCTTTCCGGGCAGATCCATTCCATGGAAGTCGCGTTCGGAGCGCTCAGAGGCGAACTGAAGGCGTCCGAGGACAATCTGGACCGTGAGGACAGGACCCTCTCCAGATATGATTCCGAGATCCGGAAGATCGACGACCAGCTCGCCGAAGCGGAAGAGATGACATCTGCCAACAGAAAGAGAGTCGCAGAGATCATAAAGGAGACAGAGGCACTCGAAGGCGAGATCGAGCGCGCGCAGGCTTTGACCGAAGAGGCAAGGGACGAGCTCGACAAGGCGAACGAGAACGTAACGGCCTGCCGCATAGAGAAGAACGCGGCTGCGACGAAAGCTGAAGCCCAGGAACGCCTCGCTGCAAGAGAAGAAGACATAGTCAACGCTTACCGCCTCCAGATCGGTGAGAAGGAATCCACGCTCAGAGAACTTAAGGCAGAAGCCGCCAGGCTCGGCGATACGGACAGCATGGAAGAGGAACTCGAGGATCTGAAGGATGACGGAGCGCATCAGAAGAAGAAACTCGAGGAGATGCTTGCCGAAAGAGGCCGCGTGGTCGAGGAGCTTGACGAGATATCACGCATCCAGAACAGCTCTGCGGA
>JAFWFF010000058.1 GCA_017515765.1 Bacillota bacterium
CAGATAGCCGAAATGGCACGGGAGTCTGAAAAGCCCGATTTCTGGGGAGACCAGGAGAAGGCGCAGGCTTTGCTCAAGAAAAAGAAGAGCCTTGAGCAGACCGTGGAGGAATACGACAGACTGGAGAAGGGGCTCGACGAGATCCCCGATCTGATGGATATAGCTGAAGAGCTGGAGGACGAGGACGAAGCGGCGCACATAGTCGAGAGCTTCGGCGCGCTTACAGAGGCGGTCGAGAATTTCCGCCTTAAGACGCTCCTGGACGGGAAATACGACCACAACAGCGCGATCCTCACCATTCACGCCGGAACGGGCGGGATCGACGCCATGGACTGGGCCCAGATGCTCATGCGCATGTACGTGCGCTGGGCGGAGAAGAAGGGCTATAAGGTCGACATAGCGGACCTCCAGGACGATACCGACGCCGGCATCAAAAGCTGCACCATGATAATCGACGGCGAGAACGCCTACGGTTATCTCAGGCGCGAGACCGGAGTCCACAGGCTGGTCAGGATCTCGCCGTTCAACGCCGCGGGAAAGCGCCAGACGTCCTTCTCGTCGGTCGAGGTCATGCCGGAGATCGATGACGACATCACGGTGGAGATCGACCCCCAGGACCTGAGGATCGACACCTACAGGTCGAGCGGCGCGGGAGGCCAGCACGTAAACACGACCGACTCCGCGATCCGCATCACCCACATACCGACCAATATAGTGGTGACCTGCCAGAACGAGCGCAGCCAGCACCAGAACAAAGAAGTCGCGATGAAGATCCTCGCCGCCAAGCTGACCGAGCTCGCCGAGCGCGAGCAGAAGCAGAGCCTCGCGGAGCTTAAGGGCGACTTCTCGCAGATCACCTGGGGCTCCCAGATCAGGTCCTACGTCTTCCAGCCGTATACCATGGTGAAGGACCACAGGACCGGCGCCGAGGTCGGAAACGTCGGAGCGGTGATGGACGGGGAGATCGACCATTTCATCACTGAGGAACTGAAGGCGAAGCTCTAGCGCCGGAGGAGATTGGAAGATGCTTGTAAAAGCGCTGAGCAGACAGAATATAGGGCAGGAGACGGCGGAAGCCGCTGCTGATGCCGCGCAGAGGGCTCTGGACGAGCTCTGGAAGGAAGGCTGGATCACCGCATCGGTCACGCACAGAGACGAGCGGGCGGCCGCGGAGCTGAGAGCCTGGGCCGACGATATCAGGCGGCGCGCAGGGCTCGCCGTGATCTCCGCGGGGCGCGGGACCGCGACCCTCAGGGCAATTCTCGACGCCTGCCCGGGAAGCGAAGGCTCCCCCGAGGTCATCGTCTGGGACGGCAGCCTCTCGCCCGGGGACTTTTCCGCTTTGATCAAAAAGATCGACAATGTAAACACCGTCCTCATAGCGGTGAGCAGCGGGGAGGAGACCCTGGAGCAGCGCGCGGCCTATGCGGTGATCAAGCAGGCGGTCTTCGCGGCGCACCACGCCGAGGAGGGCGAGAAGGTCTTCGCGATCTGCCCGAGAGGGGCCGGCGAGATCGGGATGGACGCCGAGGAGAACTCATATCCCAGGGCTGATCTGGATCCAGGCGATGACGAATGGCCCGGGAACTCCGCAGCTGCGCTTCTCGGCCTCATGATCAAAGGCGCCGACGCCGGCGCCTATCTTAAAGGCTTCTACGACACCGTGAGCTCGCCGGAATGGGACACGGGGGCCGCGCTCACATCGTATGTCCTGGCGGAAGCCGCCGGACAGGCAGGCGGGAAAGGCCCGGACGTGATCTCCTGGCAGAGGGAGCTCAGAGGCTTTGCCCGGTGGTTCGCGGAGAGGGCCGGAGGAACGCCTCTGTACATGCCACGCGACAAGGGGCGCGCGTCGTCCGTCCCGAGGATAATGATCTTTTCGGAGCAGGGGCATCAGGACATAATGACGCCGCCCTTCGGGGGCTGCGATCCGGACGGTTCGCTGGAACTCCTCCTGGGGAGTACGGCGGACTCCTGGTTCTTCGGAACGTCTGAGGAAGACGGGCTCGCGGGCTTCAAGTTCTGCGTGGAGGAACTTGACGAGAGGAACGCAGGCGCTCTTGCAGCTTACGTCCAGATGACGCTGTGGCTCGCGGGTTACTTTGCAAATGCATGATCAGTCGGTTAAAATAACAAATTAATTAAATATTACAGCAAAAAACAACCTGCTCAAGGTTGCTTTTTGTTGAGAAATTTCTTACAATTACTGTGTATCGTTAATTTTTTATTAAGCCGGAGCCGGGTGCGGCTCCGTGAGTCCCTGGCGGCGCCTGCCGCCGAGGGGCGAAGGCAATTATCTTTTATCACTTTAGGAGGAGAATAGTATGGCTGAAGAAAAGAAAAAAAGAGGGTTTAAAGTACCTCACGTCTTCACGTTGCTCATGCTGATCATCTTAGTATGCGGCATCCTCTCCTACATCATTCCCGCCGGTGTTTACGATCGTGTTGAAGATCCCGGTACCGGAAGAATGGTAGTAGACCCCGATTCCTATCACCGTGTGGAGCAGACCCCGGTAAAACCGCTGACCCTGTTCGCGGCTCTTAACGGCGGTATGTCCAAGGCCTCCGGAATCATCTTCTTCGTATTCGTAGTAGGTTCGGCTATCGGCATCCTTGCCAAGACCGGCGCTATGGAGGCGGGCATCATGGCTCTCGCCCGTGCCCTCAGAGGAAAAGAAATTCTCGTTATTCCTGTAATGACCACGGTCGTTTTCATCATGGCGCTGCTTATCGGTACCACTGAGGAAATGATCCCGCTGATCCCGTTCTTCATCGCTCTGTCCCTTGCCTGCGGATTTGACTCCCTCATCGGACAGGCAATGGTAAGTGCGGCGTGCGCAGGCGGATTTGCCTGCTCGGTACTGAACCCGTTCAACGTCGGTGTTGCTCAGGGTATCGCCCAGCTGCCCGCTTACTCCGGATCCGGCTTCCGTATCGTGATGGCGGTCGTATACCTGAGCTTCACACTGTTCTGGCTCATGCGTTACGCTTCCAAGATCAAGAAGAACCCGGAACTCTCCCCGATGTATGAAGAGGATAAGCTCAGGGAAGAAGTCGACGCTGACAGCGCTCCCGAGTTCACCACCGCGAGAAAGCTCTCCATCGTAGCATTTGCCATCACCGTCGGCGTCATGATCTTCGGCGTCATCAAGTACGGCTGGTACTTCGAAGAGATCTCCGCGATCTTCCTCATCATGGCTATCGTAGTCGCCATCATCAACAAGATGGGATTCAGCGGCTTTGGTAAAGCGATCGCTGAAGGCATGACCGACATCGCTACCGGCGCTCTCGTAGTCGGTATCGCGACCGGCGTACTGTGGATCCTCGAGCAGGGCAACATCCTTGATGCTATCCTCCACGGAGCGGCCACAGTCCTCCAGAAACTTCCGGCGCAGGTATCCGCTATCGGTATGTACGTATTCCAGTGCCTGATGAACTACCTCATCCCGTCCGGTTCCGGACAGGCCGGCGTAACGATGCCGATCCTTGCTCCTCTTGCAGACCTCACCGGTGTTACCCGTCAGACCGCTGTTATAGCGTTCCAGCTCGGCGATGGTATCTCCAATGCTATCACCCCGACATCCGGACCTCTGATGGCTATGCTGGGTCTCTCCAAGATTCCTTGGACCAAGTGGGCGAAGTGGTATCTGCCGCTCATGCTCTGCCAGTATGGTATCGGTCTGATCTTCGTCATCATAGCCCAGGCTATCCATCTTGGACCCTTCTAAAGAGATCTGTTCCAGATAAGGAAAGCTTTGAGTCTATAGGACTTGACCAAACAAAGCCCCCTCGTGCGAGGGGGCTTTTTGATACGTATGGGACAATCGGCGGCCATCAGCGCCTGAGCTTCTGCAGGACTACGAGCTCCATGCCGGGGCCTTTGATCGAGAAGCTTACTGAGGCAGTGCCTTTGGCGGCGGACCTGCTCATATTGGAATACGGCGCGGTGTTCATCATCCCGAGGTGGGCGAGCAAAGTCAGGTCGGCCGGGCTCGGGGCTTTGACGGCGCGCTGGCCGGGGAAGCCAAGGGCGTTCATATAGCTGAAGAGGTTGTTCTCCTCGTTCAGGGAATAGCGGGCCATGGCGTAGTCGCCGGGCGGGAGCTTCACGTTCACGGAGAGGTCCAGGATGCTCCTGAAGTCGCTCAGGATCTCCGCTGTCTCGTGAAGCGATGAGGAGAGCGTGCAGAGCTTGTCGATCCGGTCGTCGTAGTTCAGGCAGACCAGGTAGAAAGCGTCCGGGCTTCCCTCAAGGCTGCGCCGGATCACGGCGTGATGGCTCCCGAGAGAGATTATGTCGCCTTTGCAGCGCGAGAGGAGCATATACGCATAGTATACGGGTTTGCGGAGCCCGCCCGAGGTGAGGAGCGAGGCCCTGCCCTTGAAGAGCGGGAAGACGTCGCCCTGGTCCCTGAGCTGCGCGGTCAGGCGGTCCGAAGTCATGAATGACCGGAGCACGTGAAGCGGAGCGGCTATGGTGTCCCAGCCGTAGACCGGTTTGCCGCCGTAGCCGGAGGTCGAGAGACGGACTTCGTCGGCCGAAAGCTCCAGAAGCGCCGTATCGCAGAGCGGTCCCAGGACCCGGCGGTCCTCCTCGGTGGTCTCGATCAAAACGGATCCCGGGGTCGACGCGACAGCCTCCGTGTCCGCGTCCAGGGATATGTCCACGGCGCCGCGCTCTGCCGTGCTGTATTTGGTCACGTTGTCGAGGCCGTACATCATGCCCGTCGTTATGCCTATCGCGACGGAAGACGAGCAGTAATCCACATGCTCGGGATTCAGCGGCCCCATGACCAGAGGCCTGAAGATCCGCCGGTGCTCCTCCGGTGAGCGGCCGTACCAGTGCTCAAAAAACTTGCGGTAGTACGCCGTGGTGGAGAAGCCCATGTCCTTGGCGATGCGGCTCACCTTCTTATCGGTGTCCAGAAGCTCTATCTCGGAGCGCTCGACGCGCACGAAGCAGAGGAAGTCCCTGAAGTTCATCCCCGTATAGTCTTTGATCAGGTGGGAGAGGTAGAAGGTCGACAGGTGCTCAAGCTCCGAGATGTTCTCCAGGGTGACTTTGCTCCTGTAATTGTCGTAGATGTAACCGATGATCCGTGAGAGGCGCTCGATGGTGAGCGGATTGTCGTCCTCAACGGTGACCACGACACGGTCGCTCAGGGTGAAGAGGTTGAAGTATTTGTTCAGGTATTTGATGAGGTCGATCGTCTCGTAGATGCACTGGTTCTTGTAGTTCAGGCTCTTTCTGAGGTAGTCGAGGATGACCCTGAGCAGCATCCTGCGGAGGTCGTCCTGCCTGCCGCCGCTCCCGTCGAGGGAATTGGTGCGGTAATAGCTTTTCCCCAGAGTGGGGAAGTATTTGGCAAAGAAGCCGTTGCTTATCTGGAGCACGGCGACTATGTTCTCCGGGTCCTCGGAGTGCAGGGAGTGGATCTCGTGGCCGTTGTTCGTAAAGATGTCGCCGGCCTTCAGGTCGTAGCCGCAGTAGCCGCTCGTAAGGCGGATGCTTCCCCGGAGAACAAAGACGAACTCTATGTCATTGTGGAAATGGAGGGGTATGTCGTGGATGGTGAGCAGCCTGATATTGATCGGGAAATCATCCGGATAGGTGATCTTTTTAAGAAGCATGGCGCGGCCTCCTCTCTCAGCAATAAGATATCACCAAACCGCGCGCGTTTCCACAAGCATTTCAGATTTTTTAGCAAATAAATCTGCTTTAACAGCAAAACAATTATTGCCTTGAAGGGCCCCGAAAAAGTATACTGAATATTGAGAAATACTAGAGTTTCGGGCCTGCGGGGGATCCGCGGGCGGTATATATGAGGAGAAAAGACATGCTTACAGAAAGAGTTGCGAGAATGAGAGAGAAATGCCTGACCACCCGTCCGTCCATCACGGCCGAGAGACTGGTCCTGGCTACCGAAGCATATCAGAAATTCGCGGGTGACGCCGTACCTCTCTTCCGCGCCAAGGTGACGAACTACGTCATGGAGCGCATGAGCACTTTGATCCTGGAAGACGAGCTGATCGTCGGGACCGCGACCAACAGATACAAGGGCGCGAACCTCTTCCCGGAGTTCCAGTCCAGCACCAAATTCTACCTGGCCGAGCTCGACGAGCTCTCCACCAGGACCAAAGACCCCTACGACATCAGCCCCGAAGACAAGAAGCTGATCCTCGAATACCTTCCCTACTGGGAGGGCAAGGCGATGCAGGACATCGCGAGGGACGCCCTTCCTAAGCACACCGTGGAGTGCATGGCTGACGACATCATCACCGTCGGCCTGACCAACGGCGTATCCGGAGAGACGACCTGCGACCACGAGAAGCTCCTGACCGTGGGACTTAAGGGATATATCGAGGAGTGCCGCGCCAACATCGAGAAGACCATGCCGAAGTGCCAGCTCGACGAGGAGAAGGTCAACTTCTGGCAGGCCTGCATCATCCAGAGCGAAGGCCTGATCACCTACGCCCACAGGATGGCTGAGGAGGCCGAGCGCCAGGCTGCAGAGTGCACCGACGAGAAGCGCAGGAAAGAGCTCCTTCAGATCGCGGAGAACTGCCGCGTGGTGCCGGAGAACCCGCCCCAGACCTTTATGCAGGCGCTCCAGATGGTCTGGTTTGCGCACGTATACTTCCACATCGAAGTGTGCACCACCGCGAACGGCTTCGGAAGATTCGACCAGTATATGTGGCCGTACTACAAGAAGGACGTCATCGACGAGAAGAACATCACTAAGGAAGAGGCTCTCGAGATGCTGGAGTGCATGTACCTCAAGGCCTGCGAGGTGTTCGAGGTCAGAGACCGCTGGTACGCTACATCCTTCGCAGGATACCCGATGTGGGAGATCCTGGTCGTAGGCGGACAGACCCCAGAGGGTGAGGACGCGACGAACGAGCTTTCCTACGTCTGCCTCGAGGCAGCCAACCAGCTCAAGACCACCCAGCCCGTGATGGCGGTCAGAGTCTTTGACGGGACGCCGGAGGCTTTGATCAGGAAGGGCTGCGAGATGATCCAGGACGGCCAGGCCAACCCGGGATTCTTCAACGACTACGCCGCGATGAAGATGGCTCTCGGCAAGGGCTGCACCATCGAGGAAGCCAGAGACTGGACCATAGTCGGCTGCATCCAGCCCGGCCCCGGAGGCGGATCCACGGACGGATCGCCGGACGCCGGATACGTGAACATGGGAAAGATGATCGAGTTCGTTCTGCATAACGGCGTCGACCCCGACACCGGGAAGCTCATGGGGCTTCAGACCGGAGATCCGCGCGAGTTCAAGGACATAGAGGAGTTCAAGGACGCCCTGAAGAAGCAGATCCTGCACCACTACAGGATGATCTGCGACGCCTACAACGTCATGCAGAGCATGCATCAGACCAGATACCCGGTGATCTTCGCCGGAATGCTGACCAAAGGCTGCGTCGAGAGCGGACGCTCGGTGCAGCACGGCGGAGCCAAATACTCGACTGCGGGCCTCTACATCACGGGCGCCG
>JAFWFF010000059.1 GCA_017515765.1 Bacillota bacterium
GATACGGAAAATGTATTTACCTATCCGGGCGGAAAGCGTGATTCAGGGATAGAGGACGCGACAATTGTCGCGACGCACATGCTCCTTGCGGCTTATAATGAGGGCGTGGACAGCTGCTGGGTGAATTTCTTTGATCCGGAACTTCTGGAGGCGGATCTGGGCTTGCCCGGAAACGAGAAGATCCTGATGCTCATGGATCTAGGCTACGCGGCTGAGGGAGCCGGACCGCTCCCGAACCACGGATCCAGAAAGCCTCTGAGCGAGACCGTTACTTATCTGTAAGGGCAGCACAGGGAATACTGAAATGAAGAGAGAACATGCATTTAAGATCCTGGCGGCGCTGGCGCTCGTCCTCCTGATCGCGGCGGGAGCGATGCCGGGAACGAGCGGCGCAGCTTATGCCGCCTCGCCGGTCACCATAACAGAGCAGCCGCAGGACGTCACGGTCACATGCCCCGAAGGCGCGGAGTTCCACGTTGAAGTGGACCACCCGGAGAACGTCGCGTCATATCAGTGGGAACTGAGCGACGGAAGCAATCTGTTCGTCATGAACGGCAAGACCGCGACTACCGACACGCTCTATATTCCGGGAACTAACACCTACAACAACAGCTTCACGATCCACTGCGTCATCACCGATCTGGACGGGAACGAGACGGTATCAGACGACGCGGTGCTTTCCTATACGAACCGGCATGAGGAGCCGACGGTCCTTTATGTCGGCGAGTTCGGCGTGCAGCCCGGCGAGACCTTTGATCTGGCAGGGGCAGGTATGGGAAGCGGCACGGTCGAATTTGATGCCGACGGCGTAAACGTCACGTTCACCGACTTTAAATTCAACAACGAGCTCATCTATTCCGACGCGCATATCTGCGATGCGATGGGCATCCTGCTCGAAGCTCGCCACTCGGAAGTGCCTGAGTACTACTTCCACTTCAAAGGCGACTGCGTCATAGACAATTCATTCTATGATCCCGACTACAACGCCGCGGGCGTCACGTTCAACTCCTTCTTCCAGTGCGGAGACAGCGGCAACAAGCCGACGATCATAATCGACGGAGACGGGCTGACGCTTAAGGGCGGCAGCAACGCCATATATTCCGACGGGAACATCGAGATCGCCTGCGAGCTCCATACGGAACCGAACGAGCACATCTTCCACGACTCGATCACCTGCTTCAACCTCTATGTGGACGAGAACGTCAAAGTCCAGCTGCGAGCCCAGGGCACAGGCATACTGACCAAAGGCGACGCGCGCTTCTATCCGGGCTCTGTCACCACGATCTACTCCGAAGCCCCGCACGTCTCGGTCGGGCCGACCATGAAGTCTTTGGTCAAAACCGCCGGTTCGATGTATCTCGACAAAGCAGAGCTGAACATTGACGGAAACGCGAACCCCGACCAGTTCGTCCCCTACGGAGCGTACCTGGTCAACCTGAACGGCATCGACTGCGAGGCGTATCTGAACGCTGACGCCAGCAAGATAAACGTCCTGCTCAGCGCAATGGAATCCGATGAGTTCTTCGCGATGAACTATGTCGGCATAGTGGGCGGCGACGAGAATACCGCTTTTGATTTCTCGAACGGTTCCGAGGTGAGCGTGATCATCGACTGCCCGGAAGTCGTGAACGGAACGGGTCTCTACCAGCCTGAGAAGATAGTGGTCGAAGGCGGATCCTCGCTGAGCGTCGAGATCAACACCGCCGGCGAAGCGTCAGGCATAGAGGCAGACCGGTCGCTCACGGTCACGGACTCCCTCGTTGAGGCAAAGGTAGCTTCCGCGGACAAATACAGCGAAGCGGGCGTCGAGGGCACAACGTACGGCATAGTCTGCGGCCTAGCGGAGATAAGCCTCAGCAAACCCGATTACAAGGTCCACAGCCTCGCGGAGAACGGACTCGCGTTCGCGGCCGATACCGGGGAGAGGACCGAAGAACCGGTAGAATACGTGAAGGACTACGCTCCTCAGTTTATCGTCCTCGGCGAAGGCACAGAGATCATCCTTCCGGAAAAGTCCGAGGTGAGCCTCTACGGAGTCCCGGGATACGGGACCACGATCAAAGCCGAGGCGGTCTACGACAGCTCCGACACGTCCGCGCCGGCGCAGGAAGTCGTCTTCGGGTCCAAGACAGGAGGATCCGGCGGAGTGATGGGCAAGGTATGGGCGCCGATAGCCGTAGTGGTCGGTATAGCGCTGATCGCTATGGTAGTGCGCGCGTTTAAGGGAAGCAACAAATAAACAAAAAGGAGATTTTGATCACATGGATGAGAAGAGACTGATCGATGAGAGGATTAGGAACGAGGCTCTGAAGAGCCGCGTAACCACACCTGAGGAAGCCGCCCTCCTGGTGAATGACGGCGACGTGGTCGGAATGAGCGGATTTACCGGAGTCGGATACCCGAAGGCCTTCCCCCGCGCGCTCGCGGCCAGAGCGGAGAACGGCGACAAGGTCGGGATCACACTGCTCACCGGAGCATCGACCGGCGAAGACCTCGACGGCGTCCTGAGCAGAGCGGGAGTGATCAAAAGGAGATATCCCTACCAGTCCAACAAGGACCTGAGAGACAGGATCAATTCCGGCGAGATCAAATACGTCGACATCCACCTGAGCCAGCTCCCCATAATGGTAAAGAGGGGCATCTTCGGAAAGGTCAACCTCGCGGTGGTAGAGGCTGCGGCGATCACTGAAGAAGGGAACATCGTCCCGACAGCCTCGGTCGGCGCCGCGAACACTTTCGTGGAGTACGCTGACAAGGTGGTGGTCGAGATCGCGGCTGCGATACCCGCCGAGATCGAGGGCATACACGACATCTACACCAGCGAGAAGGTACCGAATACCAAGCCGATCCCGATCCTCGCTCCGGGAGACCGCATCGGTACCACATACATCCCCTGCGACCCCGATAAGATCGCTGCCATCGTGTTCAGCGACCGCGTGGATGGAAACGTCGAACTGAAGCCCGCCGACGCGGAACAGCAGAAGATCGCGGAGCATTTGATCGACTTCCTGAAGAAAGAAGTCGAAGCCGGAAGGCTCACCGACCCGCTTCCCCCGCTCCAGTCCGGAGTAGGCGGCGTGGCGAACGCCGTGCTGAGCTGCCTCGCCGCGTCAGACTTCACCGACCTCACGGTATACACCGAAGTCATGCAGGACGCGGTAGTCGACCTGATAAACGCCGGGAAGGTTAAGACGGCCTCCGCGACCGCCCTCACGATCTCACCGTCCAGGAAGAAGGAAGTGTTCGATCACATCGCGGACTTCAAGGACACCCTGATCCTCAGGCCGCAGGAGATCAGCAATTCACCGGAAGTTGTCGCGCGTCTCGGAGTCATAGCGATGAACACCGCGATCGAGGCAGACCTCTCCGGAAACGTGAACTCCACCCATATCGGCGGAACGCGCATGATGAACGGGCTCGGAGGGTCCGGCGACTTTGCCAGGAACGCGGGGCTCACGATATTCTCGACCGCCTCCACGGCCAAGGGCGGAAAGCTCAGCTGCATCGTCCCGGTAGTCTCCCACGTGGACCACACCGAGCACGACGTGGACGTGATAATCACGGAGCAGGGGACGGCCGACCTCAGAGGCCTTACGGCATTCGAAAGAGCCGAGCTCATCATCGAAAACTGCGCGCATCCCGACTTCAAGCCCGAGCTCAGGGCTTTCCTGGAGCGCGCTAAGAGCAAGACCCCGATGGGCCACGGAATCATAGCGGAATAGCAGAACAAGAGGTGCGGAAATGGTTTACTTAGGCGGAGTAGTAGGAAGCATATTCTCGATAATATTCATAGTCTTCCTGATCATGACGGTCGGATATCTGCTCGGCACCGTATCGGTCAAAGGGATATCGCTCGGCACAGCCGGAGTGCTTCTCGCGGCTATCATCTACGGTATCATCGCGAGCAAAGTCCCCAGCTTCTTCATCGGAGAAAGGGAGATAGCGCTCTTCAGCGACGCGCTGAAGAGCCGGTTCAGTTTCGTGTCGAGCCTGGGAACCGCGATGTTCGTGACTTCGGTCGGACTCATCGCGGGACCGAAATTCTTCCGTTCGCTGAACAGGAAGTTCCTCGTCTACATCCTGATGGGACTCATAATCATCGGATGCGGCGCCCTCATCACGGTGGCGTTCACTTTGATCGACCCGAACCTGAGGCCTGAGATGGCGGTCGGCCTCATGACCGGAGCGCTCACCAGCACGCCGGGACTTTCGGCAGCGCAGGAGGTCGCAGGCGACGCCGGAGACCTTGTTACCACCGGGTACGGAATAGCGTATCTGTTCGGAGTGCTCGGGGTCGTGTTCTTTGTACAGCTCATGCCGAAGATCCTGAAGGTCAATATTGAAGAGGAAGTAAAGAGATTCTCTGCGGCCGACACGGTCACGCTGACAGATGAAGAGATGAATCTCCGGAAGGTCGACCCGATCGGATTCTTCCCATTTGCTCTCGCGGTGACGCTCGGATGTGTCATCGGTGCGATCAAAGTCCCGGGGATCAACTTCTCCCTCGGAAACTCCGGAGGCTGCCTGCTCGCGGGACTCATCGTCGGACACTTCGGGCATATGGGCAACCTCGACCTGAGGATATTCAAGACCACCCTGAACTTCCTGAGAGAGCTTGGACTCGCGCTCTTCCTGATAGGAGCGGGCGTGCCGGGCGGAGTGAACTTCATCTCCAACATCAGGCTGTCCTATTTCCTCTACGGAGTGGTCATCACGCTCGTACCGATGATCCTGGGATACATAATCGCCAAGAAGGTGTTCAAAGTCGACCTGTTCAACGCTCTCGGCTCGATCACCGGAGGCATGACCAGCACGCCGGCGCTTGGCGCTTTGATCCACACGGCGGGCACCGACGACGTCGCCGCGTCCTATGCAGCGACATATCCGATAGCTCTCGTATGCGTGGTGCTTGCGGCTAAGATAATCATACTTCTGTAACGGCGCTGTAATGGCAAAGAGCATCGACAAAACTGAACTTTTCGCGAGAACACCGGTCCCCAAAGCCCTGAGGACGATGGCGATCCCTACAATCGTGAGCCAGCTGATAAACCTGGTCTACAATGTGGTCGACACGTTTTTCATCGGCAGGACCGGTAATTCTTTTATGGTGGCCGCGACGACGATCGCCTTTACTCTCGTGATGATGATGACCGCCCTGAGCAACCTCTTCGGCATCGGCGGAGGGAGTCATGTGGCGCGGCTCATGGGGGCAGGGCACTCCGAGAAAGCAAAATCGGTAAGCTCCTTCTGCCTGTACGCGAGCATACTCATGGCTCTCGCGTATTCCGCCCTGATAGGGCTGTTCCTGGAGCCGCTCCTGAAGTTCTTCGGGGCGTCGGACCAGACCCTCGGCTTCGCGAAGAGCTATACCGTAATCGTCATAGTGATCGGAGCGCTCCCCGGGATACTCTCGCTCGTGCTGGCCCACCTTCTCAGGAATACGGGCTATTCCGGCAAAGCGAGCATAGGCCTCTCGGGCGGCGGGCTTCTGAACGTGGCGCTCGACCCTTTGTTCATGTTCGTGATCATGCCGAAGGGACAGGAGGTCACCGGAGCGGCTCTCGCGACTTTGATCTCTAATATCTGCGCGTGCGCGTATCTTCTGGCGGCGTATGCCCGGGCGTCGCGCAAGTCTCCTCTGAGCATAAACCCCGCCGACGCGAGGCAGGCCGACAGGGAGAACATCCGCAAAGTCATCTCCGTCGGCGTCCCTTCCGCGATCCTGCCGGGTCTCTTTGATGTGGCGAACATCTGCCTGAACATCCTCGCCGCGGGCCACAGCGACCTGGTGCTCGCGGCCATGGGAATCGTCATGAAGGCGGAGAGGATACCTAACGCCATCAACATCGGCATCTGCCAGGGGATGCTCCCGATCGTAGCTTTCAACCTGACTTCCGGCGACCATGCCCGCATGAAAGAGACGCTGGATACAGCGAGGCGTGCCGGGCTCACGATAGCATTCACATGCATAGTTTTGTTTGAGTTACTAGCGGGCAGGATCAGCGGCGTGTTCCTCAGCACGACAGGCGGGAATGCCGAGAGCGCTGTGAGGACTCTCGCGTACGCGGCACTGTTCCTCAGGATCCGCTGCCTCGCGTCGCCCGTGCAGTTCATGAATTATTATTCGTCGTTCTCACTGCAGGCTCTGGGCGACGGCAGGAGGACCATGATCCTCTCGATCGTCCGCGAGCTGGTGATATATATCCCATTCATGTTCATCCTGAACATCCCCTTCGGGGAGATCGGCCTCGCCGCGTCCCTTCCGGCAGGGGAAGCCTGCTCGGCAGTCTTCGCGTTCCGGCTTCTGAGCAAAGCGCTTAGGGAGCGCCGGAAGGACTGATCATTACGCATCGCATCACAATATGCCTACTTGATTATTTGATGCCTTAGCCGTATAATAGTGTCACTACAATATTATTCCCATATATGTACAGAGGCGTCCATGAATCTCAGGACTCTGCATTATTTCGTAACTGTCGCAGAAGAACTCAACATAACCAAAGCCGCCGAGAAGCTCCACATGAGCCAGCCGCCGCTGAGCAGCCAGATGAAGCTTCTGGAGACGGAACTGAATACCGTGCTCTTCATCAGGGGCAGAAGGCACCTGAAGCTTACGGAATCCGGGCAGCTGCTCTACAGAAGGGCCAAGGAGATACTGAGCCTGGCCGATAAGACGAGCGCGGAGATACGCTCCATGAGCGAAGGAATGACGGGCACCATCTCGATCGGCCTGGTCGAGGGAATGGCTCCCGACATAGCAGCCGAGTGGTTCGAAGGCTTCATTAAGGAATACCCGGGCATCAAATTCCGCATCCTCGACGGAAGCACCGACGACCTGATCGAGAAGCTGAGGGGCGGGATCATAAGCCTCGCGGTGATAGCCGCTCCGTGCGACAATTCGCTGCTCAACAGCTTCAGGGTAGGCACCGAGAAGATGACCGCCCTCATGAGCCGCGAGCACCCGCTGGCCGCCGGAAAAGGCAGAGAGATAAAGATCTCAGACCTTAAGGATGAACCGCTCATCGTGCCCAGCAGCAGATCGGTCATCGAACTGGTCTACAAGTGGTTCAGGAAGATAGGGACGGAGCCCAAGATAGTCTGCGAGATGGACAGCTATCTGGACGCCGCGGCGCTCGCCGGAAGGCGCGTGGGCATAAGCATCTTCCCGCGCACCGCGTATGTGCCGAACGACTCTTTGATCTCGAAGGACATAGACGCGGAGGAGAAGAACCTGGAATACCTCTTTGTCTGGAGAAAGGGCCATCCGCTCCCGACGATCGAAGAAAGATTCATAGATCACGTAAAAGCCGAGGTCAACATTTAAGAGCCGACCCCGGCTTTTTGCAACATCGCGTTTTATCAAAGCGTACGCTTCCGGGGAGCCGCCCTTCTGCAGGGCTCCCCGGTCTTTTTTATTTTACGGGCTCCTCGCCTACGTTGTCCGCTTCTTCGAACGGGGCCATTTCCTCAGCGTTCGGGGAATCGCCGATGGCGGCGGGCGCAGGCTCGGACGTATTCTTCTCAGTTGTCTCCGCGGCGGCCTCAGCGGCTTTCTCCGCGTCCATCGCTTCCAGATCCGCCATCGTCTTGCGGCCTTCCA
>JAFWFF010000060.1 GCA_017515765.1 Bacillota bacterium
CCGAACGGCTCGATGTGGCCGTTCTTCAGATAGTATTGGCCTTCGGTGATGTAGCCTGTATTGTCCGGCACCGGATGGGTGACGTCGTCGCCCGGCATCGTGGTGACGCCGAGGATCGTGATGGAGCCCGCTCCGTCGATATCCACCGCCTTTTCGTAACGGGACGCAAGGCAGCTGTAGAGGTCGCCGGGATATCCGCGGTTGGAAGGCACCTGCTCCATCGTGATCGCCATTTCCTTCTGTGCGTCGGCAAAGTTCGTCATGTCGGTAAGAAGTACGAGCACTCTCTTTCCCGCAAGCGCGAACTGCTCCGCGACCGCGAGCGAAAGGTCAGGCACCAGCGTGCATTCTACTATCGGGTCCGCCGCAGTGTGGATGAACATCACGGTGTGGCTCATCGCACCGCCCTTCTCCAGGGTGTCGCGGAACTCCATATAGTCGTCGTATTTAAGTCCCATTCCTCCGAGCACGATCACGTCGACTTCCGCCTGCATCGCGATCCTGGAGAGGAGCTGGTTGTAAGGCTCGCCGGAGATCGAGAAGATCGGGAGCTTCTGGCTCTCGACCAGAGTATTGAACACGTCGATCATCGGGATGCCGGTACGGATCATTTTGTTCGGGAGGATACGCTTAGACGGGTTGAACGAAGGCCCGCCGATCGGGATCAGGTTCTCGGTGAGAGCCGGCCCGTTGTCCCTGGGCACTCCCGCGCCGTCAAAGATCCTGCCGAGAAGATGGTCTGAGAACGATACCATCATCGGCCTTCCGAGGAAGCGGACGGGATCTGTCGTGCTGATGCCCTGCGCTCCCGCGAATACCTGGAGGGATACCTTGTCCCTGTCAAGCTTTATAACGCTGGCGTAGCTGTCGCCCACCATCGCGAGGTCGCCGTTCCTGACGCCCTGGGCCTTGACGGTGACTACGTTTCCAACTATAGATTCTATCTTCGTATATACCTTTTGCATCTTGCCGACCTCCTAGTCAATTGCCTTTGACGTGTAAAAGTCAGAGATCTTTTGCTCCTGAGCCAGGAACTCGGGGCTCTCGAACTCGGTGCCGTGCCAGTCGAGGAACTCCTGTCTCAGCTGGTTGAAGAAGGCTCTTATCTCCTTCTTGTCGGTTATGTCGTACGTCCTCATCATAGCGTCGAAGAGCACGTCGAATTCCCTGCGCTGCCTGTCCGGTATGCACGCCGCGTCGATCGGGTCAAAGGAGTTCTGCTGCAGATATACCGCGTCGAGCAGTTCTCCCTTCTGGTAGATGATGTAGTCGTCGCTCGAGGTACCTTCCTCGCCTACCACCTTCATCATCTGGTTGACTTCGTTGCTCCTGATCAGGATGCTCCTCGCCTTCTCGACACGCTTCATGTCGACGACGCCTTTGTACTTGGACCAGGAATCGACCGGGTGGATCGCCGGGTATTTACGGGCGTCCGAACGCTCTCTCGAGAGGCCGTGGAACGCTCCGACCACCTTCAGGGTCGCCTGGGTCACAGGTTCCTCGAAGTTTCCGCCTGCCGGCGATACCGTTCCGCCTATCGTGATGGAAGCGATGCTTCCGTCATAGAGTCTGACCTTTCCGGCTCTCTCGTAGAAGGACGCGATGGTGGACTCCAGGTATGCCGGGAAGGCTTCCTCTCCGGGGATCTCCTCGAGCCTGCCGCTCATCTCACGCATCGCCTGCGCCCAGCGGCTCGTGGAGTCTGCCAGGAGCAAAACGTCCAGCCCCATCTGCCTGTAGTACTCCGCGAGGGTGACCGCGGTATAGCAGGAAGCTTCACGGGCGGCTACCGGCATGGACGAAGTGTTGCAGATGATTATCGTCCTCTCCATAAGTGAACGCCCGGTCTTCGGGTCGATCAGTTCGGGGAATTCCTTCAGGACTTCTACGACCTCGCCCGCACGCTCTCCGCATGCCGCGACTATTACTATGTCGACGTCCGAGTTCTTCGCCTGCATGTGCTGGAGCACCGTCTTGCCGGCTCCGAAGGGTCCCGGTGTGCAGAACGTGCCGCCCTTTGCCACGGGGAGGAAGGAGTCGATGCAGCGGATCTTGGTGACCAAAGGTTCCGTCGGCCTGAGCCTCTCGGTGTAGCACTTCACCGCCTGCTTTACCGGGTGGGTGAACACCATCGAAAGGTCTTTCTCCTCGCCCTTGTCGTTCACTATGGTGCAGATCGTCGCGTGGACGTTGTAGACGCCGGGTTTGACTATGGTCTTGACCTTCCAGTCGTCACCCTTCAGAGTGAACGGCACCATGATCTTGTGCTCAAAAAGTCCCTCGGGCACTGTGCCTATCGGCATGCCCGCGCGGACGTGGTCGCCTTCCTTCACGATCGGGAGGAAGTCCCAGTCGAGATCGGGTATGGCGGGCAGATACACTCCCCTCTTCAGGAAGAAACCGCACTCCTCCGCCAGAAGCGGCAGCGGGTTCTGCAGTCCGTCGAAGACCTGCGTCAAAAGTCCCGGGCCCAGATCCACGCTCATCAGCTCGCCGGTGAACTCTACTTCATCGCCGACCTTGATGCCGTTGGTCATCTCGTAGATCTGCATGCTGACTTCCCCGTTGCTTATACGGATGACCTCGCCCTTCAGGCGCTGGTCGTCAACGAGGATGTAGCCCACTTCATTCTTGCGTACGGAGCCCTCGAAATCCACTTTGATCAGATTTCCGTTGACGCCGGCCACATGTCCTGTCACTGTTTTCATATGACTCTCCTGTTACAAACTGTATACACGTTTCTGTATCTCGTCGAAAAGAGATTTGAATTCAGCCTGTCCCTTATCCTTCTCGAAGCTGCTCTGGCGCTCAAGCAGTTTAAGCTTTACCGCGTATCCGAACAGCTCCCATCCGTCGAACATATGAAGTCCGACGAGCGAATCAAGGTTTTCGAACTCGTATTCCAGAAGGATCCTCTCTGCCTCGAGCGGGTTCTTCGCCGAGAGCGCCGCAGCGACCACCTGGGCAGCCGCTCCGTCCTTGTCATAGGCGGTCGTGTAGTTCCGTCCGAGGTTCATGCTCCTCTGGTAGGCGAGCTCGCGGTTCAGCGTCCCGTAGAACTTCGCCCACTCCGAGATGAGCGGCCCTTCTTTGGATGAAAGGGTGAGGTCCTTAAGGAGCTCGTAGTCCTTCTCGCTTACGTTCGACTGGCAGCAGGCAAGGAACTCATCGTATGTGATGGGCATCTCGCCGTCCGCTCTGAGTTCGGGCAGGCTCGCTATCAGGTAATAATACGAAGCCATGTTCCACCCTCCGCTCTATTTGAAGTCCGGGATCCTGAAATAAGGCATGAGCATCTCCATGATGCCCTCGTCCGAGCAGTCGAAATATCCGGAGCCGTCCTTGCTGGCAAGGCGGAAGCCCTGCTGGACTCCCTTCGTCGGACGGATCTCCAGTCCGTTTTTGATCTCGTCGGCGAGTTCCTTCTTAAGGGTGTCGCTCACCTCAGCGACCTCCGCGGCATAGTCGCCCACGTTCTCTCCCGCGAGAGCGGCGCGGATCAGCTTGCCGAGGCCTTCCCCGGAAAGCTCTTTGCGGATGTCTGCCGCGAGGATCTTCTCGAACTCTCCCTGTATCTCTGTCTTGAACGCCAGCACGGCGTCGCGCTTGGCCTGTTCGCAGCTCACCACGGCGCTGTCCCTTAAGATCTCGATCTCCTTCTCGGCTGCGTCCTTGTACTGCTGCGCCTCAGACTTCGCTATGGCAACGATTGCCTCGGCTTTCTTCTTCGCGTCGGAAACGATGGATTCCGCCTCGGCGTTCGCCGCCTCTATACCTTCTTTGCGTATAGAAGAGATAAGGTCTTGAATCTGTAATTCCATGGATACCTCCCGCTAATGGTTAGTTTCTTTTTATCAAAAATCATTGCCGGGACAAACCAAAACATGTCCCGGAACAACTTTCTGCCCATAGTAATTATATTCCAAAGCCGGCCGCAATTCAAAGATTATTTGATCAAATATTGCGACATCTCCCCGGGTAATACAAAGGAGCGCGCATCCCGCGGGCGGCGCGCTCCGTCCGGAGCAGGGCTTTATTTTTTCGTAAATCTGAGCTTGCAGACGCCGTCCCCGTCCGCGATCGTCCCGGCGAGTTCGAAATCCATGCAAGGGAAGGCGTGGGCAAAGGCGTGGTCTCCCGCCATCGTCACGTAGCAGAGCCTGGAAATCTCCTCCTGGGTGTGTCCCTGCTTTTCCCACTGCGCGACGTAGGGGCAGTAATGGAAGTCGATGGAGAGCTTGTCGTCGGTCTTCTCGATGATCTCCATCTCGTAGATGTCTTTATTGTGATCCGTTCCGAAAGTATCGGCAAATTCCCTGAAGCTGTCGGGCTCTTTCATCCCTGCGCGCATCGCGTCCGCGTTGTCTTTCCCGTACTTCGCGATGGCGTCGTAGACGAACTGGTCCGAGAGGCCGTATTTGGCGCCTTCATCGATGATGTTCGCAATGGTCGCCGCGCGCCTTTCGCTTATCTCACGCATTCCGTCGACTCCGTAGTTGTGGAGCGTCGCATTGTTGATTATCTCTTTTGCCATCTTTGTTTCTCCTTCCGGCTTTTTTACTATGATAGCGCAATAAAGCGGAACCGTCCACAATAAAATGCAGCCGGCTCAGTCCCCAAGCTTCTGGGTGTTGAACTGCTTCGCGTAGCCGCCGTCCAAGGCCATAAGCTCCTCGTGAGTCCCCTGCTCCGCGATGCGCCCGTCTTTGATCAAAACGATCCTGTCGGCGTTCCTCACGGTCGCGAGACGGTGCGCGATGACGATGCTCGTGCGGCCTTCGGCGAGCTCGTCAAAGGCGTCCTGGATCTGCTTCTCGGTGATCGTGTCGAGCGCGGAAGTCGCCTCGTCGAGGATCAGGATCTTCGGGTCTTTCAGGAAGATCCTGGCGATGGAGAGCCTCTGTTTCTGGCCGCCGGAGAGCATGGTGCCGCGCTCGCCGACGTAGGTCTCGAACTGGTCGGGCATGGCCATGATGTCGTCGTAGAGTTCGGCGCTCTTCGCCGCTCCGATGACTTCCTCATAGCTCGCGTCAGGCCTGCCGTATCTGATATTGTTGAAGATCGTGTCGGCGAAGATGAACACGTCCTGCTGGACTATGCCCACGTTCTCGGCGAGGGACTTTTTGGTCACGGTTCGGACGTCCTGGCCGTCGATCTCGATAGACCCCTCCGTGACGTCGTAGAATCTGGGGATCAGATGGCAGAGCGTCGTCTTGCCGCCGCCCGAAGGTCCG
>JAFWFF010000061.1 GCA_017515765.1 Bacillota bacterium
GGCCTGTCACCGTGGTTCCCACGTTCGCGCCTATGATGATGCCGAGGGACTGTTTGAGAGTGATTATGCCGGCGGCCACAAGGCCGGAGGTAATAACAATGGTGGCTGTCGATGACTGGATAAATGCAGTCACCAGAAGTCCGAGCAGAAACGCTTTGATGCTGCTGTTCGTCACGGCTTCCATCGCGACCTTCAGGGTCCCGGAGGAGCTCTCCTTAAGCCCGTCGCCCATGAGCCGCATGCCGTACAGGAACATCGCGAGACCGCCAAACATTGTCAGCAGATCAAAGAAATTCATCCGTTCTTTTACCTCTCAGGAGATGATCAAAGGGCACTGCCGTGCCATACACAGCAAAACCCGCGGGCCATCCGGTCCGCGGGTCTATTATATACCAATTCCGTTCGGCGCTCTATATATTTTTGATCATTTTGCTAGAAGATGCCGAGCGCTATGAGGAGCAGTATCAGCACGAAAGCCGGCGATACGAACTTCACCATGACTTCGTACAGCCCTCTCCTGCCGATCACTTCGCCGTTCTTTTCCGCCTCGCTGATTATCGTCTCCGGCTTTATCACCCAGCCGACCAGGATGCAGGTGGCTATCGTGATCACGGGCATGAAGATCAGATTGCTGATGTAATCCATGATGTCGAGGATCTGGGCCACGCTTCCGTTCGGGAGCGTGTACTCGAAGTACCAGATGTTGTAGCCGAGGCAGACCACTATTCCGATAACTATCGCGAGGACGGTCTCGATCCAGGCAGCAGAGTTCCTGGATAGTTTGAACCTGTCCATAAAGCTGGACACTACGGCTTCAAGGAGCGAGATCCCGCTCGTCACCGCGGCGAAGAGCACCATCGCGAAGAACACCGTCCCGACTACCGTTCCGGCGGTACCCATCGCTGCGAAGATCTTCGGAAGCGAAATGAACATGAGAGACGGTCCGGCGGACATCCCCTCGGTCCCCATGAATACGTAGACCGCCGGGATGATCATGATCCCCGCGAAGAAGGCGACCAGCGTGTCGAAGATCTCGATCCTGTTCACTGCCTTGCCCAGGTCTTCTTTGTCGTGGAGATACGATCCGTAGGCGACCATGATGCCCATGGCGACGCTCAGGCTGTAGAACAGCTGTCCGAGCGCGTCCATGACCACTGTAAAGAACTGTTTCAGGCCTATCCCCTCAAGGTTCGGTATGAGATAGACCTTCAGGCCGTCAAGCCCGGTGATCATCTTCCCGTTCGGGCCTTCATGCCTGATCGTAAGCGAGAATACAGCTATGCCTATTACCATTATGAAGAGGAGCGGCATCAGGATCTTCGAAATGGCTTCGATGCCTTTGTTCACGCCCCTGAACACCGCGACGGCGCAGATCAGGACGAAAAGAACCAGATAGATTATGGGCTCGAACTGTGCGGTGATGAATCCGGTGAAGAAGCCGTCCTCCGCAGCCGCGAGAGCGCCTCCGGTCGCGAATGCGACCAGGTATTTCATGACCCATCCGCCTATCACGCAGTAATACGGAAGGATAATGAACGGCACGACGCACGCAAGTACTCCGATCCAGCCCCAGCCTTTGCTCAGTTTCCCGTAGGCGGTCAGCGGGCTCTGTTTGGTCTTCCTGCCGATCGACACCTCCGTGAGCAAAAGCGAGAAACCGAACGTTACCGCAAGCACAAGATACACTACCAGAAACAGCCCGCCTCCGTCGCGCGCCGCGAGATAAGGAAATCTCCAGATATTGCCCAGGCCGACCGCGCTTCCGGCCGCTGCGAGAACAAATCCTATCGATCCCCTGAAAGTCCCTCTTTCCTTCTCCATCTCAATGATCCCTGTCTTTCATTCTTCTCTCTGATAATGACACAGCGGAACATTCCGAATGGTTCCGCTGTGGTCCGGTAAAGAGAAGTATAACACTTTTTGTTGGGTTATACTATTTTATTTGTATTATTTTGTTTTTTCGCGATATGCCGCGGCCGGGTCCTCGCCGCGCGCGACCGCCCGGTCGATCTCCTCTTCCTTCTTACGGATCGCCTCGTCGAGTCCGGCGACTGCCTTGAACGGCATGAACTGCTTGGCTCTCTGCGCTACCGGCATCTTCGGTCTCTGCTTTACGTTTTCCGCCATTGCTCCTGCCCGCCTTTCTCTATTCGCCGCTCTTATGGCCGCCGATCTGCTTGTTGCGCTCCAGGGCGGTCGCCCCCTCCTGGAGGTCCAGGCCTTTGAACACAGCGTTCTTCCCGAACTTCTCCTTGACCGCGAGGACCGCTTTCTGGATGTCCAGATCCTCTTCTTCGGATCTGTCCCTTCCCCTTACCGATAGGGTCGGCGGATGCTCCTTCGCCTTCTCGCGCTCCGCGTAATCAAAAAGGTTCAGCTGTCTGTTTCCGTCGTCCTTCTTTAGGTCGTTCGCCGACACTCCGAAACGCCTTATAGGCTTGTCCCTGTCAACTACGGAATCAAAAACTGCAAGCACGGCCGGGATGATCACGGAAGCCGAGTTCGTGGGCTCGCCAAAACCCGCGGTCCCGCCGGAAGGCTCGGCATGCAGCGCGTTCGAATACCCGGCGTAGAACGTCATGGAGGACGCCAGCATCTCCTTTGCCGTCATATCCAGGCAAAGCTGGTAGACCATCTCCTCCAGCACGACCCGCGCCTCGCCGAACGCGTAATCCCTCATGAGGACCTGCCC
>JAFWFF010000062.1 GCA_017515765.1 Bacillota bacterium
ATACCCGCCTAAGGCGCGGGAAACGGAAAGAAACTTTTTTGATAAACATGGAAAAAAACGCTGAACTTCTGAAGATCCTGATATCTGACGTAAGGCCCGCGCTCGGATGCACGGGGCCTCTTGAGGTGATCTACGCCGCAGCCGCAGCCGCGAGGGCCGTGGGCGGCGAGCTCGAGTCCATATCGATGATACTGGACAGAGACACGTACAAGAACTGCATATCCGTCGCGACACCCGGGACCGATTATATGGGAGTCACGGAAGCCGCGGTCCTCGGAGCGCTGTACGGAAATCCGGACCTGGGGCTTGAGGTTCTGAGGGATCTCGGAGAATACGACGCCGAATTCGTCGAGACCTTCGCTAAAGAAAAGGTAGACGTTAAGATCCGCTGGGATCTCAAAATGATGGCCATCTACACCGAGGTCTTCGTCAATACGACCAACGGAACAGGCCACGTGATAGTCGCCAGGACTCACGACGGAGTGGTGCTGAAGGAGGCTAACGGCAAAGTCCTCTACAAGGACGAGTCGTATTCACCCGAATCGCTCACGTTTGAGGCAGAGAAGCCTATCAGGAAGTTCACCGTAAAAGATATATACGATTTCGCCGTATCGGTGCCCGCTGAGGACATCGCTTTTCTGGCGGAAGCGATAAAGAAAAACTGCGAGCTGGCGGAAGCCGGTCTTAAGGAGAATACAGGATCCAATTTCGGCCTCGGTTTCTCTAAGATAGGCGACGGATCGGGCTATTCACGGGCAAAGATGCTCGCGGCGGCTGCGTCTGACGCGCGCATGTCGGGAGTCGCTCTTCCGGCGATGAGCTGCGGAGGAAGCGGAAACGTCGGGATCACCGGATGCGTCCCGCTCGTCTGCATGGCCGAGGAACTCGGATCGACTGAAGAAGAGCTCCACAGGGCGCTCGCCATGAGCTATCTCCTCATCATTCTGGTCAAGGCCCACATAGGAAGGCTGTCGCCTCTCTGCGCCTGCGCGCTTGCGGCGAGCATAGGAGTCACTGCCGGTACGACATATCTGATGGGCGGGGACTTTGACCGCATAGAGGGAGCCATCTCCAGCCTGGTGGGAAGCATCGGCGGCGTGCTCTGCGACGGAGCCAAATTCGGCTGCGCCATGAAGCTGGCAACCGGGGCGGGAGTCGCCATCGACTGCGCGAAGCTCGCCATGGAAGGCATCAATATCAGGCAGCTCGACGGGCTGGTAGGGACAAGCGCCCAGGAGACCATAGAACTTGTCGGAAGGCTCGCGAGCCGCGGCATGCTTAAGGCTGACGAGGACATGTGCCGCGAGATAATCCGCCGCGAGGGCGTGATCTCTGCAGATGAGTGACCGGACAGACCGGGCGGAAAGGCTTTTCGGGAATATAGCGCCTGAGGGCGTCCGGGTGTATTCCGTACCGGAAGGAATGACCTGCTTCAGAGGGCAGATCAGGGTCTTCGGAAGCGCCGGCAGGGCCGCTGAAGCCGTGAGGAACGGTTCTGTGGCGGCAGGTCAGGCTCTGGTCATAATGCCGGCCGAACCTGATCCATGCGGTAAAGAGGCCGCGGGAAGCTTCGCGGAGCTTGAGAGAACTCTTTGCGAGGCGGGTATCGCCGGGCGCGTGACCGTTCTGGCAGACGAAGCGCCGGGCTTTGCTCCCGGTACAGCAGCAGTCTTCTGCTACAACGGCAGGGAAGACATGCTCGGCCAGCACGCCGGACTCATTGCGGACGGAGACTCTCTGGAATATGACGCCGAAGCCGGGATCATAAACGCCGACATGACTGAGGAGGGATTCAGCCACAGGCTCGAAGGCGGGGATCCCGACGACATAATAGTAACGAAGCTGGATGAGGACACATGGGTCCTCACCGAGAGATACAGCAGGTGCTTCCTTCTGAAAGGGAGGAGGGGAAACCTTCTGATAGACACGGCCTTCGGCCGGACAGACATCCGGCGGATCGCGGAAGACCTTGCGGGCGGATCCGTGCAGGTCGTCCTGACTCACGGGCACTGGGACCACGTCAGCGGGCTCTCACGTTTCAGCGAGGCCAGACTGAACAGGAAAGACTGGGATATGCTCCCGGAGCCTCTTCAGATCTTTGATGACCGGGCGGTTACCAATGGCTGCACGGTAAGGGATCTTGAAGACGGGGCCGTCTTCGACCCGGGCGGAAGGGAGATCGAGGCGATCGCCTGTCCCGGCCATACGCAGGGAGGCATGGCCTTCCTCGACAGGAGCCGCGGGATCCTCTTCGCCGGTGACAGCGTGGCTGTGGGACCCACATATCTGTTCTATCCGCACTGCTCGCCTGAGAAGATGGCGGGGAGTCTGAGAAAGCTGCTCGGGAGGGCGGACGAGTTCGGACCCGTGCTCTCCTCGCACAGAAAGATGAGGCTCGACAAAAGCTACATCGAAGAGATGCTCGGATGTGTGGAAGGCGCGCTTTCGGGAATAATAAAAGGGAAGAGCGCGTGCGTATCCGGATCTTTCGGGATCTGCGAAAAGTACAGCTTCGGAAGAGTATCGGCATTTATGGCGCGTGAAGCCTGTGCGGCCTGCGCTGAACATAAATGATAACCAAGTTCAAAAACTAATTCAAATATCACAAGGAGGAAAGAAATGTCAACAGTTTCTGTAAGGAAAACCAAAGGAGATGACTACGAAGCCATAAAGGCAGCGGTCTATCAGGTCCTGGAGGATCTGGGCGGTATCGAAGATATCATCAAGCCGGGCTACAAAGTCATCATCAAGCCCAATCTGGTAGCGTGCCCGACCGACCGTCTGTCCGGCGGAATCACCCGTTGGGAAGTCTGCCTTGCACTTTATGAAAAGTGCAAAGAGATAGGCGCTGAGCCTGTCATTGCTGAGTCTTCCGCAGCAGGAGCCGACACGGAGCTGACCATCACCAAATGCGGCTATCAGGATCTCAGAGATCAGGGCATCCCCGTCATCAACCTCAAGGATAAGGCCAATGCCACCTGCAAGGTGGACATCGAGAACGGCGTAGTCTTTGACAAGATCAACACATGGGAAATGGTAAGAGACTGCGACGCCATCATCACCGTGCCGGTCATGAAGACCCACGATCAGACAGAAGTCACCCTCGGAATGAAGAACCTGAAGGGACTCCTGGTCGACACCCAGAAGAAGGACTTCCACAAGAAGGGCCTTATCGAAGGTGTTGTTGACTGGTGCAGCTATCTCAAGCCCTGCCTCGAGATCATCGACGGAACATACGGACAGCAGGGACTCGGCCCGATCTTCGGCGAGACCAAAGAGATGGATCTGATCGTCGGATCCAAGGACCTCGTGGCTTGCGAAGCCGTGACCAGCAAGATCATGGGATATGAGCCTGAGGACGTCATGATCACCAGAGCTGCCTACAAGAGAGGCCTCGGCGAGATGGATCTCGAAAAGATCGAAGTCATCGGCAAGCAGATCGACGAAGTAGCCAGCAGATTCAAACGTTCCAGCGAAGTTGAGATCGAGGGTATCCCCGAGTCCTTCAACCTCATCTTCAGCAAAGACGCCTGCACGGGCTGCCACAACACCGTCATCAGCTCCCTTATGGACATGAAGGCTCAGGACCTCTTCTCCTATCTGGAGGGAATGAACGTCTGCGTAGGACCTGTCACCAAGGAAATGCTTCCTGAGGGAGCCAACGCTGACAACACCGTCTGCATCGGTGTATGCTGCAAGAAGCTCGCCGATGAGTGCGGATTCCGCTGGGTAGTGGGATGCCCGCCGTGGAACGCTGATACCGTCAAGGGAATCCTTGGCGACAGAAGAGAGTACGGCGTACGTTACGAATGATCTTTTGATCCCGGAAGGAGATAAGGTTTGGGTTTTTCTGTTCTCGTAGATTTCGGAAGCACCTATACCAAAGTTGTCTGTGTAGATATGAAAACGAGGGAAGTGGTCCTTACGGACCGCTTCCCCTCGACAGTACACACTGATGCGAGGATCTGCCTCGGGCAGTGTTTTGATGCTGTCCGGAAAAAGATCGGCGAGAAGGATTTCCGGGAGGCGCTGAAGCTTTCGAGCAGCAGCGCTGCAGGCGGACTGAGAATGTCCGTCATCGGGCTTTCCGAGACCCTGAGCTTCACCGCCGGCAAAAACTGCGCCTACGGCGCGGGCGGCAAGATCATCAGCAATTATTTCGGTACGATCACAAAAGAAGTCGCGCAGGAGATCGTGGACGCCAAGGTGGAGATAGTGCTCCTCTGCGGAGGCTATGAACACGGCAACCGCACAGTGGTGCTGAACAACGCAGAGATGCTTGCCGAAAGCGACATGACCACACCGGTGATCTTCGCCGGCAATTCCGACGTGGCTCCCGACGTGAGAAGGATGTTCCGGGCAGCCGGGAAGGAACTTTTCCTGGTCCAGAACATCATCCCGGGCGTAGGCGAGCTCAATACGGCTGACGCGGAGGATCTGATAAGGAACCTCTTCATGAAGCGCATCACCAATATGAAGGGGCTCAGCGAGATCCAGGCAGAGATAGGCGAGGTAGTGATGCCCACGCCTGCCGCGGTCCTCACCGCCGGGACTCTCCTGTCGAAAGGCACGGAGAAGACAGATGGGCTGGGGCCTTTGATGATGGTCGACGTCGGAGGCGCTACGACGGACGTCTATTCGTTCTGCGCAAACACGGGATTCAAGGGATCAAAGCTCGTCGGAGCCGTTGAACCGTACGCCAAGCGCACGGTCGAAGGCGACATGGGCATGAGAGAGTCTTCCATCTGCATCGAGCGTGAGGTCGGTCTTGACGCGCTCGCCGAAGGAGCCGGAGTCACATCTGAAGTGATGAGGCAGGCGATCGACCGCAGGATCACCGAAACAAGCTATCTGGCAGACAGCCCTGAGCAGGCCAACATAGACACGGAGCTTGCGAGCAGGGCTATAAGCATATCTGTCCGGCGCCATGCCGGGCGCGTACATCACGTTGTCGCGGGAGGCGGGGTCCAGAACCAGACAGGCAAGAACCTGACAAGGATCAGGACGATCGTCGGGACCGGCGGCGTGGTGGTAAATCATCCGACGCCGGACGTCCTCATGAACAGGCTGTTCCTGCAGAATGGCGAATCTGAAGATGTTTTGATCCCCAGGAAAGGGGAAGTCTATGTGGACAAACAATACGTCTTCTATGCTGCGGGACTGCTTGAGGCGCACGACCCGGACACCGCACTTATGATTATGAAAAAGAGTATGAAAAAGCAAGGGAGAGACTAGGATGGAATTACAATTCAAGAGAAGATTCAATGAAAAAGATCTTCCCGACGTTAAAACTCTGGTGAGCGAGGCGGAAAAGATCGCAAAGAATGTCACGATCGGCGAGTCTCTCTTCATGAAGACCTACAAGGTCAAATCCGAAGCCGAGTATAAGAGAAAAATGATGAGCCCTGACCATTTCAGGATCATGAAGCACTCCCACATCGGCTGGAACAGTGTAAAATACACCGAAGAGGGCTTCCACAAGATCTATGACGAGCTTCTCATGTCCGGTTCTTACATCGACAGACTGGGCGTATGCCTCGACGGTACCATGGGACTTCCCGAGAAATACCGCGACAGGCTGCAGGTAGGTTCCGGCCAGGTCTACAAGACCCCGGACGAGTGGAAGATCCTCCCGCAGGCGGTCCCCGTACAGGTACACATGGGCGACCATATGATCGGCTCCCTCAACTCGGTCGAGAACTGCGTAAACGCTCTCGAAGCCGGCGTCACCACCATAGGAAACATTTCCCACTACTTCAGCTACGAGTATCCGGGATTTGATATGGAAGAGCAGAGGACGATCGACTACGTCAAGGCGATCGCCATCATGGGTCATTTCAAAGAGCAGGGCACGATAATCCACTCCAACCTGGACGACGGATTCGGAGCACAGCTCCATGATCTCGCGAACCTCGCAGGATGGGCCAGACTGGAGCGCTACGTCGTGGAAGACCTGCTCCACGCCGGAATGGGACACTGCTTCGGCAACCTGTTCAGCGACCCGATCCTCCGTATAGTATTCAGCAAAGCGATGTGGGACATCAACGAGTCCAAGACCCCGGGATCCATGATCTACGGAAACACCACGGACTTCGGCCTCAACCTGCCGAGCAACTACGGCGCGCTTTGCTCCTACAGCCTTGCGGACATCATCGGACAGATGAAGTGGCCGACCGGACACGCCGTTACCGCGGTACCTGTCACCGAAGCTATCAGAGTGCCGTCGCCTGAAGAGATCATCGACGCCGAGCACGTCCTCGACGTAATGATCGAGAAGGCCGGATCCTATATGGATCTCCTGGACTTCAACACCATCGAGGAGAGAGCGCGCACGCTGAACACGGGCGGAAACATCTTCTTCGAGAGAATGATCAACGCCCTCGACGACCTGGGGGTCGATATCGAGCATCCGGGCCAGATCGTAGCGGTACTTAAGGCGATCGGAACCGAGCAGATGGAAGTCAACTTCGGCGCCGGCAAGAAGGACCCGAAGGCGATCCGCTGCAGAGTCGCGGTATATCCGACGGACATCATCCGCACCGTTACCGACATCGAAGAGGATACTCTGTCGAAGTGCGAAGGCCTTGACAAGGATCCGCTGAAGGGTGTCAACGTGGTGATCGGAAGCACCGATATCCACATCTTCGGCAAGGAAGTCGTAAAGAGAGTCCTGATCGAAGCAGGCGCGAACGTCTACGACCTCGGAGACGCGACGTCCGTACAGGAATACGCCGAGACGGTCCTCGAGACGGAGAGCAAATTCCTCATGATCAGCACCTACAACGGCCTGGCTTACAGCTATGCCAAGGATATGCTGGCTGAGCTCGACAAGCGCGGAATGAAGGACGTTCATGTGCTGATGGGCGGAAGGCTCAACGAGACGATCGAAGGCGAGGATATCCCGGTCGACGTATCCGACAAGCTCACCGAAATGGGAGTAGTCGTATGCGGCAACGCTGAGGGTATAGTCAACACCGTACTGAAGCTTATGAAGTAAGCAGCCGGACGGCACCGCATGTTTGCGGTGCCGTCCTTTGATTTATCAGGGCCGGCGCATTAAGGCGCGGCCAAGAGGCTGGCGCATGGATATAAAGAAATACGAGATCTTCCTGGCAGCCGTCGACCGAGGCAGCCTTACCTCGGTCTGCGAGGAACTGGGCTATACACAGTCAGGGATCACACACATGATGAACAGCCTCGAGAAAGAGGTCGGCTTTCCCTTGCTCCTCAGGACCAACAAAGGCGTCAAACTGACGGCAGAGGGCAGGGAAGTGCTGCCTTTGATCAGGGAACTCGTCAGACAGAACGACAATCTGGAACAGAGATTCTCGCAGATCAAAGGCACCGAGCGCGGCCGGGTGAAGGTGGGCACATACCCGACCATCGCCTGCGCGTGGATGCCGCGCATAATCAAAAGGCTCTCTGAGAACAGCCCGGGCATACAGGTCGAGGTGCTGGAGGAGAACAGTGTGGTCAGGCTGCAGCAGCTCCTGAGGGACGGGGTCATAGACCTCTGTTTCACGAGCAGGCAGCCGCATATGGCCCTTGAGTGGAAAACGCTCAAAAAAGACATGTATCAGGCGCTTCTCCCGGCAGACCACCCCGCGGCGGGGAAGGACAAGGTCGACGTCAGAGAACTTATGGGAAGCACGTTCTTCATGTGCAAGTCGGTCGACGGGATGGACCCGGATATCGACCGGGTATTCGCGCGTTATGACATGCCGATCTCGAGCACTTACACGTGCAACTCTGACTACACCATAATCTACATGGTCGAGCAGGGGCTCGGAGTGAGCATCCTTCCGCAGCTTTTCCTGGACATGAACGTCCCGGAGGATCCCCACAAAGCGGGGATAGCGGTAAGGGACCTCACCCAGGAGGCATACCGCGAGCTCGGAGTCGCCGCAAGGTCGTTCAGCGGGCTGTCGCCTGCGGCAAAGACCTTCATGAGGATGACGGAAGAGGAGTTTAAAGACATTTGATATTAGAAAACCGAATGACGGACATTAGTTTGCGTCGCTTTACTGTGTCTTAATTTTTAGTATATTATATTTATAGAGAGATCAGAATGATCAAGGAGAATGCCATGTTTAAGAAACTCGTAGCAATCGAACCCGTTAATCTCGTACCCTCCGGTTTTGAAAGACTGAAGGAACTGGCCGAGGAGACCGTCTTCTACGACACGATCCCGACGACAGACGAGGAGAAGATCGCCCGCATCGGCGACGCCGACGGCGCCCTTATAAGCTGGACGAGCACGATGCCCAGAGCCGTCATCGAGGCCGCCCCCAACCTGAAATACGTCGGCATGTGCTGCAGCCTTTACTCTGAGGAGAGCGCCAACGTCGACATCAGGGCTGCGAGAGAAAGAGGCATAGTGGTCAAAGGCGTGAAGGATTACGGTGACCAGGGCGTAGCGGAGTACGTGACGTTCGAACTCATCAACTATCTCCACGGCTTCACCGGAAAGTCCTGGATCGAGAAGCAGAAAGAGCTCACCGGCATGAAGATCGGAATGATCGGACTCGGCGCCACGGGCTCCATCATAGCCCACAGGCTCATTCCTTTCGGGACCGATATGTATTACTACAGCAGGACCAGGAAGCCCGAAGAGGAAGACCTGGGCATCAAATACCTCCCGCTGGACGAGCTCCTGGAGACGGTGGACGTAGCCTGCATGTGCCTGAACAAGAACGTCATCCTGATCGGAGACGAGCAGCTTGAAAAGTTCGGAAACCACAAGATCCTCTTCAACACTTCGATAGGGCCCGGCCACGATCCCGACGCGGTGATCAGATGGCTCGACAGGGGAGACAACGTCTTCTTCTGCGACAACGAGGGCGGAGTCGGTTCGGAAGCTTTGCTCAACCACCCGAAGACCACCTGCAGGTACAAGGCCTGCGGAAGCACCTATGAGTCCACATTCAGACTCAGCGACAAAGTCGTCAACAACATCAAAGATTTCTTTGAGGGCAGATAGGAGGAAAACAGATGACCAACCGCATTAAGAACCTGAAAGAGATGCAGAACAAGATCAAGCCCAGCTTCAGCGCAGAGCGCGCCAAACTGGCCACCGAGGCGATAAAGGAATACGCTTTTGAGCCGCCGGTTCTGCAGAAAGCCTATATGGTGGCGCATATCCTGCGCAATATGACGATCTTCATCCAGGAAGGCGAGCTGATCGTCGGAAACCACACCGATAAGCCCCGCTGCGCCCCGGTGTTCCCGGAATTCAACTCCCAGTGGATCATCGATGAGATCGATGATTTCCCGACCCGTAAGAGCGACCCGCTCCAGATCACTCCGGAAGACAAGGCTACACTGCTTGAGGTCCTCGAGTTCTGGAGAGGCAAGAGCTTTGAGAAGATCGCCCGCGACGCCATACCCGCCGAGATGCAGCGCATAGAGAACAGCGGTGCAGCGACCGTAGGAAACATCGACTGCGGAACGGGACACATCCTTCCCGACTATCCCGGCCTCCTGAAGAACGGCTACGGATACTACAGAGAGAGATGCCGCCAGAAGATCGCCGAGACCGAGATCAACTGCAAAGAAGCTCAGGAGCAGGTAGATTTCTGGAAGGCTATCATCATCGAGGTGGATGCTATCGAAGACTGGGCGAAGCGCTACGCTGAGCTCTGCGAGATGGAAGCACAGGTCGCCAAGACCGAAGAGAGAAAACAGGAGCTCCTCGAGATGGCTGATGTCTGCAGACAGGTACCGATCAAGCCTGCGCGCACCTTCCACGAAGCCATCCAGCTCGTCTGGTTCACCCATCTCCTCGTGAACATCGAGTCCAACGGCCACGGAAACTCCTACTTCACATTTGACCGTTACATGAACCCCTTCTACGTGAAGGATCTCGCAGAAGGCAGGATCACCGAGGAGAGAGCGATCGAGCTCATCGAGTGCTTCTTCATCAAAAATACCGACATCCTCAAACTGAGAGGCAAGTTCTACAGCGCATCCTTCGCGGGATATCCGCTCTGGCAGAACATCATCGTCGGCGGACGCCTCCCGGACGGGACGGACGCCACGAACGAGACCTCCTTCCTCTGCCTGAAGGCCAACGCCGACGTCAGGACTTCTTCCCCGACCATGTCCGTAAGAGTATGGGACGGATCGGATCAGAAGCTCATCGACGAAGGCCTCAAGATGATCCAGGCCGGAATGGCTACGCCTGCGTTCTTCAACGACAACCTGGTCATCCCGATGGTCATGGACAAGCACAACGTCTCCCTTGAAGACGCGAGCAAATGGGGCATCTTCGGATGCGTACAGCCCTGCGTCCCGGGTTACACCGACGGACGTCCGACGGTAGGTTACGTCAACATCCTGAAGCTCGTAGAGCTCATCATGCATAACGGAGTAGACCCCGTAACGGGCGAGCAGCTCGGACCCAAGACCGGCGACATCCACGAGCTTGACACCCTCGACAAGCTGAAAGAAGCCCTCTACGTACAGCTCGACTATCTGATCGACTGGATGCTGAAGGCATTCAACGTGGTGGGAAGCCTCCACGCTGTGCGCCAGCAGATGCCTTTCGCTTCGATGTGCATCAATGACTGCATCGAGAAGGGCAAGTCCGTACAGAACGGCGGCGCGAGATATTCCGAGTCCGGAACCTTTGCTGTAGCCATCGGAAACGCTGTCGACGCTCTCGCGGCAATCGACACGGTAGTCTACCAGAAGAAGCTCATTACCATCGACGAACTCATGGAGGCTCTTGCCTGCAACTTCGAAGGCAAGGAAGACATCCGCCAGATCCTGCTGAACAAAGCTCCGAAATACGGCAACGACGATGACTACGTAGACGGTATCGCGGCTGACATCCTCCGCCACTACAGAGAGACCATCGAGCCGTACAGAGATTCCAGAGGCGGCATCTTCATCAACGACGTAGAGTCCCAGTCCATGAACGTATCCCAGGGCAAGTGCATCCTGGCGACGCCGGACGGACGTTTTGCCTATGACGCCGTAAACGACAACTGCTCGCCGGTAATGGGCAGAGACGTCAACGGGCCGACCGCCTGCATCAACTCCGTAGCCAAGCTGGATCAGAAGAACTGCCAGGACGGCTGCCTCTACAACCTGAGATTCGATCCCAGGAGCATCCAGGGCGAGAAGGGCCGCGAAGTTCTCGACAGAGTCGTCAAGACCTACTTCAAGAACATGGGCGAGCACATCCAGATCAACGTTGTTGACGACGCCACCCTCCGCGCAGCCCAGAAAGAGCCTGAGAACTACAGGAACCTGCTGGTCCGCGTAGCCGGATATCTGGCATACTTCACCGAACTCGACTCAGACGTTCAGGAAGCCGTTATCGGAAGAACAGCACACAGACCGGACTAAGCCGGCCTTGCAGGATAAGGACCTATGCAGGGAAAAGAGACATACATAGGCGGTATCCAGAGATTTTCAACAGAGGACGGCCCGGGGATAAGGACTACGATCTTTCTCAAGGGCTGTCCTTTGAGGTGTCAGTGGTGCCACAACCCCGAGCTTCTGGAGCAGAAGTACGCAGTCCTTCAGAAGAAGGACAGATGCATCCTCTGCGGCAGATGCATGAAGGCCTGCCCGTCAGGCAGCCTGACCCTCGTGGACGGCGCGATAAACGTGAACCGCGAGACCTGCTGGGGATGCGGGGCATGCGTCGAGAACTGTCCGACGGAAGCTCTCTACACCAAGTCGAACTCCTATACCATGAAAGAGCTGATGAAGCCCGTCGAGAAGGACAGGGCGTTCTACGGCGATGAAGGCGGAGTGACGCTGAGCGGGGGAGAGGTGCTGGCCCACGGCGAGTACGCACTGGAGATCGCGAAGGAACTCAGGAGCCGGGACCTCTCGGTAGCCATCGAGACCAGCGGATACGGCAAGTACGAAGAACTGCTGGCCCTGGCTGAAGAGAGCGACTGGATCCTCTACGACATGAAGCATTCGGTTCCCGAGAAGCATAAGGAATTCGTCGGAGTGTATCCCGACCTGATCCTTGAGAACCTCAGAAAGCTGGCTGCTGAGCCCGGCATGGCGGATAAGATACTGATCCGCCTTCCGATGATCGGCGGAGTCAACGATACTGAGGAGCATATCAGGGGAGTCGGCGAGGTCATGAAGGCGAACGGCTTAAGGCGCGCGAACCTTCTCCCGTATCACAATATGGGAATATCAAAGGCCCGCCAGGCGGGCATCGAGCAAAAAGAGTTCGAGACCCCGCCCGACGACCTGCTGGAGGGATTCGCTGAGATCCTGAAGGAATACGGCGTCGAAGCCACCATCATGGGGAAGGACGACAGCACCGACAATCCTTACCTCGGATACTACGAAAAGGACAGAAACTGAGCAGAACAAAAAGAAGAGCGGACCGGATGTTTCCGGCCCGCTCTTTTGTTTGGCTGTACAGCCGCTTATCTGTGCCATTTATCAACGTCGTTCCTGCAGAACTGGTAGAGCAGGTTGACGTCGGTGCCGTAGCCGATGAACCTGACTCCCATCTCGCGGAGCTCGATCCCGCGCTCCACAGTATCTGCGTAGCAGCCGATCTTTATGCCGTGGGCTTCGCCTCTTTCGATGATCCGCTTTATGCAGGCGACGACTTCGGGATGGTTCACCTGGCCGAGCAGCCCGAGGGAACTCGAGAGGTCATAGGGCCCGATGAAGATCACGTCGATGCCGGGGACCTCCATTATCGCGTCGATGTTCTCCAGCGCACGCTTTCCTTCCGCCTGGAGGATCACGCAGGTCTCGTTGGCGCGCTCGAAGAAGGTGTTGGCGTCCGAGAGTGTGTTATATGCGCCCGCTCTTGCGTATTTGGATACTCCGCGGTGGCCGAGGGGGCTGAATTTCGCCGCGTCGACAACGGCTGCGGCTTCCTCCGCGGTCTCGATCTGCGGGACGAATACAGCGCCCGCGCCTGCGTCGAGCGCTCTGGAGATCCAGATATCGGTGCCTCTGGGCACCCTGACAACAGGGCAGACGTTCACGCAGTTGCAGCCCCTGATGATGTCGGGGAGAGTCGCGAAGGTAGTGAGGCCGTGTTCCATGTCGACGAGCAGGAAATCGTAGCCTGCCCGGCCGGCAGCCTCATATACGCTGGGGTCGACGGACAGCATGAACGGCCCGAGAGCCCCGCGCGGAGAATCAAGCGCTTCTTTGAACTTTTTGACGGAATCGAGGGATGGCATCCAGTCGGACATTTTTTGGTCTCCTTTCCTGAAGACAGATGAATTTACAGGTGGTAGAAGGATACGGAGTTCAGCAGGTGCATGCGCATCGCGAGCCTCGCTCCTTCGGCGTCACGCCGTTTGAGATAGTCCATGATCAGCTGGTGGTCGAGGTAAAAGTCATCTATGCTCTGGGAGATCTTCCCCGCGAGGACCAGCTCTCTGAGAGTCGAGAAGATGATCTCGAAAATGCGTATGCCGAACTCGTTGTGTGAGGCGCGGACTATAGCCATGTGGAAAAGGTGGTTCCCTTCAAAGTCGTCCTGGTCTTCCAGCTCGTGATGCTGGAGTTTTTCGCCGATCTCGGTTATCGTGGCCAGATCTTCTTCGGTCGCCCTGGAAGCCGCGGTGGCGGCGAGTTCCGGCTCCAGCATTATGCGGAGCTCGTAGAGGTCGCGCAGCTTCATCTGCGTGACGTGTATCTGGTCGAAGCCGAAGGGATTGGTGGCGTCGGAGCCGGATGCGACGTAGGTGCCGCGGCCTCTTCTGATCTTGAGGACTCCCTGTCCGACGAGCTGCTGGACCGCCGCCCTGAGCGTGTTGCGGCTGACTCCGAGCTCGTCAGCGAGCTCCTTTTCGTTTGGCAGCTTGTCGCCTGCCTTGTATTTCTGGTCAACCGTGATGAGCTGGATAAGTTTTTCTGATGCTAAGTCGATAAGTCTCATATTGCGCTCCGATCAAAGTTCCTGAATCTCTCTTGAAGCCTGGGACGTGTATTTCATCACGGTCTTCCTGGCGCGGTCGTATGTCTCGTCGTCCATCCTGAGGGTGGGGGCCGAGACGCTGATAGAGAACAAAGCTTTCCCTCCGGGCCCTTTCACAGGCGCCGCGACGCATCTCAGTCCTTCGCAGAAGACCTGGTCGTCAAAGGCGCAGCCGTTCTTCCGTATTTCCTTTATCTCGTCAAGAAACTCTTCGTAAGTCTTCCCGATGTCCCCGGCGTTGTTCTCGTAGATCCAGCGCACAGCGGGCTCGGCAAGGTCTGCGATGAGGGACATTCCCAGCCCGGTCTTTACGGCGGGGTAGTACGCCTCCAGGACGAAGTCGGGCTTCAGGACGTGCTTGCAGGTGATCCTGTGGGAATATACTATCCTGTCCCTGTCCAGGATGCCGAGATTGACCGTCTCGTCCGTCTCCTCGGCGATCTTCTGCATGTATTTGATCGCGATGTCGCGGTAGGTGTTCAGTGATCTGCTGCGCCCCGAGTACACGGTCATCTTGGGGCCGAGGCGGTATTTCTTGGTGCTTCCGTTCTGATAGAGAAGCCCCGAGAACACAAGGCTCTGGACCATCCGGTAGACCGAGCTCTGCGGCATGTCGACCGTGGCCGCGAGCTCTTTGATCCCGAGCTCGGGCGTTTCCTCGGAGAAGCAGTCGAGAATGTCGAAGGCCTTGAGCAGTGATGATGAAAAAGAATTGACGCTCATCGCAAACCGTCCTTTCCTAATCGCGGGGCAAAGGGATCCGTGCCCTTATCTTACCCTGAAGCCGTTGGTCTTCTTGACCACGGGTTTGGTCTTGCTGGCCGAGGCAGGGATATCTGACACCGCAACTTCCGCCTCTCCGGGAGAGAGCTCCTTGTGGATGGCCCGCATATAGCACTTGGGGATGCAGTAGGTGCAGGCGATGCATATGGAACTGTCTATATGGGCGGAGCCGTCCTCCAGAGTTATGGCTCCGACAGGACAGTGCAGTGCGCAGGCCCCGCATGATATGCATGTGTTTTTGTCGACGTATACGGTCATAGCAGATATCACCTCGCGATTCCATTATATTGAATCGCAATCAAAAGTGCAATAGGTTTGTGAAAAAAATGGAATTATCTTTTAATAATGAGCGAAATGAGCCGTTTTTGTGAAAAAGGCTGAAAATACCTGTTTTCGCGCGGATCGGCGCGAAGCGGACTTTGACAAAAAAATATTGAGCCGATTCCGCTATATGGAATAATGGGATTGATAATATTGAATGAGTTGGGTTATAGTTAGAGTGTAATCGAATACCATTATGGGTTGGTATAGATGTTCCAGAAAACACTAAGGAGGAAACAAACATGAGAACACAGGAAGAATACCTGGAGAAACTCAAAGGCATGCGCCACAACATCTATCTTGACGGTGAGTGCATCGGCCGTGACGATCCGAGGATCGTGAAGGCAAGCTCCGCCATCAGAATGACGTTCAGCATGGTCGACAATCCGGAGATGAAGGACCTGATGACAGCCACGTCCCACATCACCGGCAAGACCATCAACAGATTCACCCACATCCATCAGAGTGTGGACGATCTTCTCAAGAAGCAGGAAATGACCCGCAAGATCTGCGGAATGTGCGGCGGCTGCGTACAGAGATGCATGGGCATCGATATGATGAACGCCATCTCCTCCGTAGTCAAGGACGTCGATACCAAATACGGAACTCCGTACTATGACAGATTCCTGAAGTTCCTCGAGTACTTCCAGGAGAACGACCTGGTCTGCGCAGGCTCCCAGACCGACACCAAGGGCGACAGAGCTGCGAGACCTTCCGAGCAGTGGGATCCCGACCAGTACCTCCACGTAGTGGAGCGCAGGGAAGACGGCGTAGTCGTAAGAGGCTGCAAGGTCCACAACACCATGGCTCCCTACGCTGACGAACTGATCGCTCTTCCGACCCGCGTAATGGGACCGGATGAGAAGGACTACGCTATCGCGTTCGTCATCCCCGCCGATACCGAAGGCATCTACCTGATCGGCCGTGAAGCTTTCTCCGTAGAGAGAGAGCCCAACCTCGACGCTCCGATCACCGCTGCCGGCGACATCGAGAGCATGACCGTATTTGATAACGTATTCGTTCCGAACGAGAGGATCTTCCTCAACGGCGAGACCGAGTTCGCAGGCAAGCTCGCTCTGAGATTCGCTCTCTATCACCGCCACTCCTACACCGGCTGCAAGCCCGGCATCGGCGACGTGATCATGGGAACCACCGCCCTTCTCGCGGACTATCAGAACATCAGGAAGCAGAGCCACGTCAAGGAGAAACTCGCTGAGATGATCAGCGTAGCCGAGCTGACCTACGCCGCAGGAATCGCTTCCGCAGTCAAGTCCGAGAAGGCAAGCTCCGGCACACAGGTACCGAACGTAATCTTCGCGAACGTCGGAAGACGCCATGCCGGACACAACATCTATCACGAGTTCAACATGCTCTGCGACGTTACCGGCGGACTTCCCGCGACAGTTCCTCTTACCAAGGAATACAACAATCCGGAAGTCGGCAAGTTCGTCCAGAAGTATGTCACCAGAAGAGAAGGCGTTTCCTCCGAGGATTGCTACAGAGCGTTCCTGCTGGCCAATGACCTTCTCTGCGGCGAGTACAGCTCCGTCATCTTCCAGGTAGCGGGCGTACACGGCGGCGGATCCCCGATCATGGAGGACATCGCCATCCTGGGATCCTACGACCTCAACTCCAGGATCAACATCGCCAAGCATCTGGCAGGCATCGAAGTCAAATAGTAATAGTGTTTTCTGAACCAGAATAAGGAGTAGAAAATGGATTTTAAACTCACAAACGAACTGAAAATGCTGCAGAAGATGTATCGCAGCTTCGCCGAGAACGAAGTGAAGCCGATCGCAGCAGAGGTCGACGAGGAAGAACGCTTCCCGAAGGAGACCATCCCGAAACTGGCGAGATACGGATTCATGGGCATCCCGTACCCGAAGGAGTACGGCGGACAGGGCGGAACGGCTCTCTCTTATGCCATGGCGATCGAAGAGATCTCCAAGGTCTGCGCCACCACCGGCACCGTAGTCGCGGCTCACACATCTCTTTGCTGCAACCCGATCTTTGACTGGGGCACAGAAGAGCAGAAGCGCAAATATCTGCCTGACCTCCTCAGCGGACGCAAGCTCGGCGGATTCGGACTTACCGAGCCGAACGCCGGTTCCGACGCTTCCAGACAGCAGACCACCGCTGTCCTCGAGGGAGACCACTACGTGATGAACGGCTCCAAGTGCTTCATCACCAACGCGACCGAAGCAGACGTGTTCATCGTAATGGCGATGACCGATCCCAGCAAGGGCAACAAGGGCATCTCCGCATTCATCGTCGAGCGTACCTTCCCGGGCTTCTCCGTAGGAAAGCACGAGAAGAAGATGGGTATCCGCGGAAGCGCTACCTGCGATCTCATCTTTGAAGACTGCATCATCCCGAAGGAGAACCTCCTCGGCAAGGAAGGCCAGGGCTTCAAGGTCGCGATGCAGACCCTGGACGGCGGCCGTGTAGGCGTTGCCGCACAGGCTCTCGGTATCGCTGAAGGCGCTCTTGACGAAGTCGTCAAATACACCGGCGAGCGTATGCAGTTCGGCAAGCGCCTTTCCCAGTTCCAGAACACCCAGTTCCAGATCGCTGACATGAAGGCCAGATGCGACGCTGCGCAGCTTCTCGTTTACAGAGCGGCTGCAGCGAAGGACGATCACGATCCGAACCTCGGATTCTATTCCTCCATCGCCAAGCTCTACGCTTCCGAGACCGCTTCCGACGTCACCCGCAGAGTAGTACAGCTGTTCGGCGGATACGGCTACACCAGAGAGTATCCGGTCGAGCGTATGATGCGTGACGCAAAGATCACCGAGATCTATGAAGGCACCAGCGAAGTACAGCGCATGGTCATCGCCGCGCGCATGGGTGTCAGATAACAGGGAGGTAAACGGAAATGAAGATAATCGTAACAGTCAAGCAGGTTCCCGATACCTCCGGCAAAGTGGCTGTCAACCCCGACGGCACTCTGAACCGCGCATCGATGGAAACCATCATCAACCCGGACGACCTTAACGCGACCGAAGCCGCTCTCAAACTGAAAGACGAGTACGGCTGCAAGGTAGTGGCTTTCACCATGGGACCTCCTCCGGCAGAAGGAATGCTGAGAGAGCTCATGGCTATGGGAGTTGACGAGGGCGTTCTGATCACAGCCCGTGAGTTCGGCGGATCCGATACTTACGCGACCAGCCAGATCATCGCCGCCGCGATCGACACCTACGGGATCGACGAGGATGACATCGTCATCTGCGGACGCCAGGCCATCGACGGAGATACCGCCCAGGTCGGACCGCAGATCGCCGAGAAGCTCCACCTGCCGCAGGTATCCTATGCCGGCGAGCTGGTGAAGGAAGGCAACACCCTTACCATCAAGAGAATGCTTGAGGACGGATACATGACCATCAAGGTCAAGACCCCCTGCCTCATCACCTGCATCAAAGAGCTGAACGAGCCGCGTTATCTGAGCGTGCACGGCGCTTTCGAAGCCTACTCCAAGCCTTTGGTCATCATGGACTATGCAGCTCTGAAGGATCATCCTCTCATCGATGAGACGACCATCGGTCTCAAGGGTTCCCCGACCAACATCTTCAAGTCCTTCACCCCGCCCCAGAAGGGCGTCGGCATGATGCTTGAAGGCGCAGGAAAAGAAACCACGGATAAGCTTGCAGGCATTCTGGCCGCCAAGCACATCATTTGAGGAGGTAAATAGAAATGGCTGCAAATTTCAACAGTGCTGATATCGGCGCTTTCAAGAACGTTTGGGTATTCTGTGAACAGCGCCAGGGCGAGATGATGCCCACGACCTTCGAACTTATCTCCGAAGGACGCAAACTGGCTGATGAGCTGGGCGTTGAGCTCTGCGGCATCCTGCTGGGCGACGACGTGGACGGACTCGCGAAGGAGATCGGCGGATACGGCGCGGACAAAGTATATGTCTGCAACAGCCCGCTGCTCAAATACTACACGACCGATGCCTACGCAAAGGTCATCTGCGACGTGGTAGAGGAGATCAAACCGGAGATCATGCTCTTCGGAGCTTCCAACATCGGAAGAGACCTCGCGCCGCGCTGCGCTGCCAGACTCCACACCGGACTCTGCGCAGACTGCACACATCTGGACGTAGATCTTGACGGATATGTCAACTTCCTGCGCACGGGCTCCAGCCTCGACGTAGACAACATGTCCTTCGAGTCCAAACTCTTTGATGTGAACAGCAACCTTAAGATGACGAGACCTGCTTTCGGCGGACACCTGATGGCTACCATCGTATGCCCCAGATTCCGTCCGGCCATGGCCACCGTACGTCCCGGCGTAATGAAAAAACGCCCCTTCGACGCTGCCAAGGCAGAAGCTCTTGAGATCATCCATCCCGAATTTGCTCTCTCTGAAGCCGACATCCAGACGGAAGTCGTCGAAGTCGTAAAGGCAGCGGCCAAGCTCGTAGACCTGATCGGCGCTGACTTCATCGTATCCGTCGGCAGAGGCATCAGCAAAGACGTCGAAGGCGGCATCAAGCTGGCCGAAGAACTCGCAGCCGAGCTCGGCGGCGTAGTCGGATCCAGCCGTGCGTGCGTCGACTCCGGATGGATCTCCGCTGACCACCAGGTTGGCCAGACCGGCAAGACCGTTCATCCGAAGGTCTACATCGCTCTCGGCATCTCCGGCGCTATCCAGCACAAAGCCGGCATGCAGGACAGCGAATGCATAATCGCGGTAAACAAGAACGAGAACGCCCCGATCTTCGAAGTTGCCGATTACGGCATCGTAGGCGACCTCTTCAAGGTAGTGCCGCTCATGATCGATTCGATCAGAGCCGCAAAGGCCGCGAAATAATTTGGTCAAGCTAATTAAAGTAAAATAGTGGAACTGTTTAGGAGGAAACAACATGACAGAAATTCGCTGGCATGGACGCGGAGGGCTCGGTGCCTTTACCGCGGCAAGACTTTTAGGATGTGCAGTGTCACTCTATGAAGACAAATATGCCCTGGCGTTCCCGTCCTTCGGACCCGAGCGCAGAGGAGCCCCTGTATTTGCCTTCACCCGTATCGACGATAAGCCCATCACCGACAGGAGCGAAGTCACGGAATGCGACTGCGCCATCGTCATGGATGAGACGCTCTTCGGAGATCCGGTAAGAGCCGGACTGAAGCCCGATTCGGTCGTCATCATCAACACCAAGAGAGACGCTTCCGAGTTTGATGCGGCAGGAGCAAAGGTAGTCACTGTCGACGCGACGGGACTCGCGCTCGAGTATCTCGGCCGCCCGATCACCAACGTACCGCTTCTCGGAGCCCTGATAGCCACGACCGGCTACACCACGATCGCTGCTGTCGAGGAAGCTATCGACAACCAGCTTGCTCCGAAGATCAGAGAGAAGAACAAAGTTCTGCTCAACAAGACTTATGAAGTAGTTAAGGAGGCGCTGTAATGGATAGGCCAAAAGTAGATTTTGATTTTAAGGTCACCAAACTTCCGATGGGACCTTCCTGCGAGGCTGGACAGCTTCATGACGTCAGTTCCGGAATGAGGACCTACAGACCGGTCATCGACCAGGACAAATGCGTACATTGCCTTCGCTGCTTCCTGGTTTGCCCGGACGGAGCGATAGATAAATCCGGCGAGCAGCTTGAGATCGACTACGATTACTGCAAGGGCTGCGGAGTCTGCAGACGCGCCTGCAAGGTAGGAGCAATTTCAATGATTTTGGAGGTAGAAGCATGAGTCAGAAATTATTCGTTTCCGGCGACGAGGCTGTAGCACTTGCTGCCAAGGCGGCGAAACCTCATGTCATTGCCGCATATCCGATCACCCCGCAGACTATCATAGTCGAGAGACTGTCCGACTTTGTTGAGGACGGTTCCCTGAATTCAGAGTATCTGTATGTAGAGTCCGAGCACAGCGCAATGTCCGCGTGCATCGGAGCCGCGGCGATGGGCGCCCGTACATTCACGGCGACCTCCAGCCAGGGCCTGCTCTACATGGTAGAATGCCTGCCCTATGCTTCCGGTTCCAGATTCCCGATCGTCATGGCGAACGCCAACAGGTCGATCGCTGCTCCGTGGAGCATCTACAACGATCAGAGAGACTCCCTCTCTCAGCTCGAGTGCGGCTGGATCCAGTTCTACGTCGAGAGCTCTCAGGAAGCTTACGACATGGTCCTTCAGGCCTATAAGGTCGGCGAGGATCCCGATGTCATGCTCCCCGTGATGGTAAACCTTGACGGATTCGTTCTGACCCACACCTATGAGCTTCTCCAGACCATCGATCAGGATAAGATCGACGCTTTCATCCCGTTCACGCCGTATTCCAACCGCATGAACCTGGACAGCCCGGTCAGCACCTGCATCACCGCCGGTCCTCCGTTCAACATGGAGTTCCGTCATCAGCAGCACGTCGCCACGGTCAACGCCGAGAAGAAGATCGAAGAGGTCACCGAGGAGTTCGCCAAGATCTCCGGACGTCACTACGGCGGCATGATCGAAGCTTACAAATGTGACGACGCTGAAGCCATCATCGTTACCCTCGGAAGCGTTTCCGGAACGACCCACTGCGTGGTCGACGAACTGCGTGCTGAAGGCAAAAAGGTCGGTCTCCTGAAGATCCGCTGCATGTGCCCGTTCCCGGCTGCCAAGGTAGTCAACGTTCTCAAGAACGCGAAGTCTGTCGCAGTTCTCGAGAAGGACATCACCTTCGGTTATGAAGGCGTTGTCTACACGGAAGTCAACTCCGCGATGAAGAAGGCCGGTCTGGACATCCCGACCTCCAACTACGTCGGCGGACTCGGCGGACGCAGCATCTACAAGACCGATATTGAGAAGATCTTCAACGGACTCCTTGACGGCACTGCGGTGAACGGAAACGTTGAGTTCATAAATCTGAGGAGGGATATCTAATGGCTCTGAATGCAAGGACGATAACCAATAAAGAATACTTCTACGGCCACAAGGCCTGCCCGGGATGCGGCGCTGCGCTGTGCATGCGTCTCGCGCTGAAGGTGCTGGGTGAAAGAGCCATCGCACTCATCCCGCCAAACTGCATGTCCACCGTAGCCTTCATCTATCCGAACATGCCTTTGTTCACCAACGGCATGGTCACGCCTTTCGCTTCGACCGGCTCCTGCCTGTCAGGCGTAGTCGCGGGCGCCAAGGCTCTCGGGCTTGAGGACTATCACGTTGTCGGATTCGCCGGAGACGGCGGCACGGTAGATATCGGAATGGCGACCCTTTCCGGAATGATCGACCGCAACGACAAAGCGATCTACATCTGCTACGACAATGAAGCCTACATGAACACAGGCGTTCAGAAGTCCGGCGTAACTCCTTACGGAATGAAGACCACCAACACCCCGTCCGGCAAGAACGTTCACGGTTCCCAGACCAGCAAGAAGCGCATATTCGAGATCGTTGCGGCTCACGGGATTCCTTACGCCGCGACCGCTTCCCTCGGATACCTTGAGGACTATATGATGAAGGTCGAGAAGGCCATGAATACCGATGGCGCCTCCTACATCCACGTCCTTTGCCCCTGCCCCACAGGCTGGGGAACCGATACCGACATGACCATCGATATCGGCAAGGAAGCCGTAGACTGCGGACTCTGGTATCTGGCCGAGTACGAGAACGGCGAGTACAAGCTCAACAGAGATCCCAAGGAGTTCACTTCTGTCGAGGATTATCTGAAGAAGCAGGGCCGTTTCCCGAACCTCGACGAGCATGACATCGAGAGGATAGTCAAGGAAAGAGACGAGTTCTGGGCACGCGTACGCCGTGACTGGAAGAAATAACCTGGAGGTGCAATATGGATCTTCGTTTGTCAAAGCTGGCTCAGGAGTATCCTGCATCCGGAATACGCAAGATGTTCGATCTGGCCGCGGCCTATGACAACGTCATCGCGCTGACCCTGGGCGAGCCGAATTTCGACACACCCGAATACATCAAAGAAGCCGCCAAGAAAGCTCTCGACGAGAACTACACGCACTATGCCCCCAACGCCGGATTCCCGGCGCTGAGGGAAGCTGTGGCCAACCACTATCACAAGTACTGGGACGGCTATACAGCAAATAACGTAGTCATCACCGTAGGCGCCCTTGAAGGCCTTACTCTCGTGATGCTGGCCCTTCTGGATCCCGGCGACGAAGTGCTCGTACCGGATCCCGGATTCCCGAACTATCTCGGCCAGGCCATGATCGCCGGCGCCAAGGCAGTTCCGGTACCGACCTGCGAAGAGAACGGCTGGAACATGACCGCGGAAGACGTTGAGAAATGCATCACTCCCAAGACTAAGGCGATACTCATCAACTCTCCCTGCAACCCGACCGGCGCAGTGATGACTAAAGAGAACGTCGAAGCTCTTGCCGAGGTGGCAAAGAAATACGACCTCTGGGTGTTCAGCGATGAACCCTATGAGCAGATCGTATACGACGGAGTCAAGGCCTTCAGCATGGCCGAGATCGAAGACGTCAGAGACAGGGTAGTCATCCTGAACAGCTTCTCCAAGACGTATGCGATGACCGGATGGCGTGTAGGATATTTCCTCATGGCGAACCCGGACTACATCCCGCATATGGCCAAGCTGAACGAGGGCCTCGTGTCCTGCGTCCCGACCTTTATCCAGGTCGCGGCTGCGGAAGGCATCAAGAGCCAGGAATGCGTCAAGGACATGCTCGAGCACTACACCAGGCGCAGAGACATCCTGGCAGACGGACTCAACGCTATCCCGGGATTCAAGGCTGTAAAGCCCAAGGGAAGCTTCTATATGTTCGTCAACATCAAAGCCTTCGGCAAGAGCTCCCAGGAGTTCGCTGAAGAGCTGATCAGAGGGGCGCAGGTCATCTGCGTTCCGGGAACCGCCTTCGGCGACTGCGGAGAAGGATACTTAAGACTGGTATTCGCGAACTCCGACGAGAACCTGAAGGAAGCCGTGAAACGCATAGGCGAGTACATCGCTAAAGCGTATCCCGACATGAAGTGATCGGGTCTTCCCGGACACTTCACAGCTGAAAGATTAAGAAAGACGGGGGAATGCAATGGACCGAAATAAAGTATACGAAACGATGAGCGTAACCTTTGATGACGGAGGCATAGCCGAGATCGTGCTGAATGCCCCGCCGGTCAACTGCGTTTCCCCGGAACTTCTCCGGGATCTCGAGCAGGTCACCGGAGAACTGAAGGAAGAAAAGGATCTTCGGGCGGTGGTGCTCACGAGCGCCAACCCGAAGATCTTCTCCGCAGGAGCAGACATGAAGCAGTTCCTCTCCTGGGACCGCGCCAAAGGCGAAGAGATGAGCACCTGGGGCTACAGGATCTATCTCGGATTCTCAAGGGTCCAGGTCCCCATCGTCTGCGCCGTTGAAGGCGGTGCTTACGGCGGAGGACTGGAGCTGGCGCTCTCCGCGGACATCAGAGTGTTCGCCGAGAACGCCAAGGTCGGCGTGCCTGAGTGCACGCTGGGCGTGCTCCCCGGTTACGGCGGAGTGCCGCATATCTTTGAACTTGCCGGAAAAGGCTTCGCTTCACGCATGCTTTATACCGGTGAGGCTGTGAACGCGGAGGAGGCCCTGAGAGCCGGGATCTGCGAGTATATCGCGCCCAAGGGCGAGACTCTCGCCAAGGCGAGGGAGGTCGCCCGCAAGATCGCGTCCAATGGCCCCATCGCGATCCGCGCGATCAAAGAGTGCCTGATCAAAAGGGCAGGAGGAGACGTCGGCGATGAACCGGAGTTCGCCGAGAACGTCTGGTTCGGCCGTCTCTGCGATACCAAAGACCGCCTTGAAGGCGTAAACGCCTTCCTCGGAAAGCGCAAGGCGGAATTCAAAAACGAATAATAATTAAAAGAATATAGATCGAGTTACGAAAGGATTAAAAACGCATGAGCGATTTCAGAAAGCTGTATCAGGAAAAACTGATGACTGCCGACGAGCTTGTCAGAAGCATTCCGGCAGGGACCACAATGTTCACCGAAGTCTGCCTTTCCGAGCCCAACGGCATAAATGAAGCATTCAGGCGTGCCATAGCCGAAGATGCGACGAATGAGGACATCACCATCCATTCGGTCCTCGATATGTACCCGACCTCATGGTATGAGGAAGCCGCCGCCAAGAGCGGAAAGGTGAGGGGAGTCTCCTGGTTTTCGGGCCCCTGGGGAAGGAAGGGCGTGAACAAAGGCTGGATCGACCTGATGCCCACCGCGTATGTCGACATGATCAACATTCTGAAGGACAACCCGCAGATCGATACTCTTTGCATTTCGGTAGCCCCGATGGATGAGGACGGTTATTTCTCGACGGGCGTCTGCTGCTCATGCATTCCGGAATTCCTTAAGCAGTGCAAGCACATTTATCTCGAAGTGAACGACAAGATGCCGGTAGCACTTTCCTCGAAGCCGATCCACATCTCTCAGGTCACCGCTCTCTGCGAATGTAGCTACGCGCTTCCGCAGGCGCCGAAAGTCGAGATCGATGATGTGACCAGAAGAATGGGTGAG
>JAFWFF010000063.1 GCA_017515765.1 Bacillota bacterium
CTACCAGGCGCTCGACAACAAGCAGGAAGAGACCGCGACCCAGCAATGGCTCATGAAACACTGCCAGGACTACGGCTTCATACTGAGGTATCCGAACGGAAGGACGGAAACGACAGGTATAATCTACGAACCGTGGCATTACAGATATGTGGGCAAAAAGCACGCAAAATACATAATGGATAATGACCTTTGTTTCGAAGACTACATTGCAGAACTCGAGAGCAGACAAAAGGAACTGAAACAGCAGAAATATGTCTAAAAACGGAATAATAAGAAGAAAAAACTCTTGAACTGGCGCGCCCGATTACATATAATATACGAGCGCGTTTATTGCGCAGATAAACTATTTGTCACACTGCCGAAAGCCGCGGTGCCCCGAAAAACAAAGGGTTGAAGGCATAAATGAAGCAGTGGAAGTAAACTAACCGGAGGTTAAAAAATGTCAGTAGTATCAATGAAACAACTGCTTGAAGCAGGCGTCCACTTCGGACATCAGACAAGAAGATGGAACCCTAAGATGGCTCCTTACATCTTTGCAGAGAGAAACGGTATCTATATCATCGATCTGCAGCAGACACTGGGACTCATTGACGAGGCTTACGACTTCATGAGAAAAGTCGGCGAGAGCGAGAAGCCGGTACTCTTCGTAGGAACAAAGAAGCAGGCTCAGGCCGCCATCAAGGATGAGGCTGAGAGATGCGGAATGTACTATGTAAACGAGAGATGGCTGGGCGGAATGCTCACTAACCACAAGACCATCAGCAAGAGGATCGACAGACTCGAAGAGATCAGAGAGATGCAGGCGGACGGCACCATCAACAAGTACGCCAAGAAGGAAGCACTCAAGATGATGGCAGAGGCCGACAAGCTCGAGAAATACCTCGGCGGAATCAAGGATATGAAGGGAATGCCTGGCGCTATCTTCGTAGTAGACCCTAAGAAGGAAAGGATCGCTGTCAAGGAAGCAAGGATCCTCGGTATCCCTGTAGTAGGTATCGTAGACACCAACTGCGACCCTGACGATGTCGATTACATCATCCCTGCAAACGACGACGCCATCAGAGCGGTGAAGCTCATCGCCAGCAAGATGGCTGACGCAGTCATCGAGGCCAACCAGGGCGAAAGCTTTGACGAGGGACCGGCTGTTGAGGCTGCTCCCGCGGAAGCCGAAGCTCCCAAGGACATCGAAGAAGTCGCTGTTGAAGCCGAAGCGTAGTTTGCCCGTCAGGCGTTTGACTTTTAGGAGGAAATAGATATGACGATTACCGCAAAGATGGTCAAGGAACTCAGAGATGCCACCGGCGCCGGAATGATGGACTGCAAGAAGGCTCTGGTCGAGGTCGAAGGCGATCTGGACAAGGCAGTGGAAGTCCTGAGAGAAAAGGGACTTTCGAAGGCAGCCAAGAAGGCCGGAAGGATCGCGGCAATGGGTCTTGTCAGGATCGCCTTCTCGGAAGACGGCAAGACCGCAGCTATCGTAGAGGTCAACTCGGAAACCGACTTTGTCGCCAAGAACAGTGAGTTCATCGATTTCGTGGAAGGTCTCGCGAAGCTTGCTCTGGAAGCGGAAAGCACCGATATCGAAGCGTTCAAGGCTATGCCTTTTGAAGGCGCGACAGTCGGTGAGACACTGACCGCCAAGATCGCGAAGATCGGTGAGAATATGTCGATCAGAAGGATCGACAAGCTCTCCGGAGACGTTCTGGCCACATATATCCACGGCGGCGGAAACATCGGAGTCATCGTTGCCGCTGACGGCACGGATTCGGATGCCAACAGGGACGCGCTCAAGAACATCGCGATGCAGGTCGCTGCGATGAATCCGCAGTATGTCAGCAGAGATGAGATCTCGGAGGATGAGCTTTCCAGCCTGAGAAGGATCACCCTTGAGAGCGCTCTGAACGATCCTTTCACACTTCCCAGACCGATCCTGAACGGACTGCTCGACAAGGTCGAGGGCGTTTGGGGCAAAGACGATGTAAACATCCTCTCCGAGAAGAGAGCGGATAAGACCTTCAACTTCAACTATCTGCCGAATTTCCTTTCCGAGGAAGCGAAGACGAAGCTTGCCGGACTTGCGATCGCCGCCAAGATGGAGATCGTTGAGAGCAAGATGTTCAAGAGCCTGGTCGACGGCCGCATCAGCAAGCAGCTGAAGGAAATGTGCCTGCTTGATCAGACCTACGTAAGGGCAGAAGACGGCAAGCAGACTGTCGCACAGTATCTGAAGACTGTTGACAATGGCCTGGCGCTTAAGAAGGTCATCAGATATGAAGTAGGCGAGGGCATCGAGAAGAAGAAAGAGGACTTTGCCGCGGAAGTTGCCGCTCAGCAGGCAGCCGCTCAGGCGAAATAACTCTCATAAGCGGGATCAAAGATCCCGGAAAAGCTTAACAGCCTCACGAAACATTGGCTTTCAATGATTCGTGAGGCCTTTTTGGAACTTAAGAACAGGAGGTCAGAATATGTTCGATTTTGAACAGGTCAAAAGCGCGCTGGAGAACAGGATCGGTGAAGCTCAGGAGATGCTGAAGGATCCGGACGGAGTGAGCGATCTGCTTGCAAAGATGGAGACCAAAGTGAGGGAGATCCCTGTAGCGGCAGATCTTATCAGTGACGTCCCGCTCATGATAGGCATGGTGAAGGGATATATAAACAGAACTTATGAAAGCGTTTCGCCAAAGGTCATCGCGATCCTCGTCGCGGCGTTTATATATCTGGTAAAAAGGAAAGACCTGGTCCCGGACGGCATTCCGATCCTCGGGCTTGTGGATGACCTCGCGGTCCTTGGCCTGGCGCTCAAGCTCAGTGAACCCGAGCTCAAAGCATTCAAAGCATGGCAGGAAGCATCGGAAACTCCCGTGGAGGCTTGACCGTTCTGCAGCAATGCCCGCCGGAAGCATTTTGGTGCTTCGGGCGGGCTTTTTTGCTTTTTCGGGATGTCAAAATGATCGATTAGAGGTTATAATCGTTATTGATATGAATTCGAGGACAGAAGACATTGTAAAAACTGCAATGATGACGGCGCTGACCTGCGTCTTGGCTCAGATAGCCATACCCTTGCCCGGAGGCGTTCCCATGACCCTGCAGACCTTCGCGGTCACTCTCGCGGGAATCGTTCTTGGACCGAGGCTGGGAGCCGTTTCCATGCTGATATATGTGCTCCTCGGGGCTGTTGGGGTACCGGTGTTCGCAGGCTTTGGAGGAGGCGCGCAGATCCTGGCGGGACCGACCGGCGGATTTCTGATATCCTTCCCGATCATGGCATTTTTGATCGGCCTGGGCTTTGACGACCGGGGAACCAAAGGTGCCGCCGGCATATCCCGGGAGGTCAGAAGACTGCTGTTCCTGACTGCCGGCACAGCTGCGAACTACGCCGTTGGAATGTTTATGTTCTGCGTTTTGACGGACGCGGACGCGGGGTACGCTTTCTCTGTCTGCGTTCTGCCGTTCATTCCCACAACCGTATTGAAAGCGGCTCTTGCGTGGGCCGTTGGACTAAGGATCAAAAAAGCGATCCCCGGAGGTAATACCGCGAGATGAGTCGTAGAGAGATGTCGAACAACAGAATAGCTTTCCGCCTGGGCCTTCTGGTCGTGCTGGCAGTAGTGCTTGCGATCTTCGTTTCAGCAATGGAGAAGAAGCTCGACGCGCGTGAGCAGGCTGCTCCGGAAAGCGGGCAGGAACAGCAGGAGCAGGGCGATCAGGGCGAACCTGCCGGGCCGCCGGAAACGCCGGATACGGGCTCCGAAGGGTCGGATGCCGAACAGTATCCGGACTCGGACCACCTTACGGTCGGACTTAAGGGCAGCAAAATCGCGATAGTCAGGCAGGGCGACCCGTATATCGAATCAGGCGCCTTTGCTGTAGATGACAGGACCGGCGCCCTGACCGGCTGCGAGATCAAAGGTTCCGTGGATACCTCGACCCCGGGCGACTATACGGTCAGCTATACTTTTACGTCCGAAAACGCCAAAGCGACCGTTGAACGCACTGTGAGGGTCGTCCCGGAAAGCGCGATGGAATGGGATTCCGACGGCATCCCGGTCCTGATGTACCACTGGGTATATACAGAAACAGACCAGCCCGGCGAGATAAACGGGAACTGGATACTGAACACGGATCTGGAAGACCAGCTCAGATGGCTCAAGGAGAACGATTACTATCATCCGAGCTTCTCGGAGCTCAGGGCATACGCGGACGGACAGATCTCGCTCCCAGCCAAGAGCGTGATACTCACTTTTGACGACGGTGTCTGGGCCTTCTTCAACTACGGAGTACCGCTTCTGGAACAGTATGAGACTCCGGCGGTCGCGTTCATTATCGGCGTGAACGCGGAAGAAGAGGATCTCACAAAATACGCTTCTCCTTACATGGAATATGAGTCGCATTCCTACAACATGCACCAGCCGGGCGGTTATATCGGCCACGGCGGGATCATAAGCGCGATGACGCAGGAGGAGATAGAGGCCGACCTCAGGGAGGCGATTGCGCTGACGGGAAGCTCCGACGCCTTTGCCTATCCCTACGGTGACGTGACGGATGACGCGATCTACGCTGTGGAGAACGTCGGGATCAAATGCGCCTTCACGACCGAGTACGGCCCGGTGGAGCGCGGAATGGACTTCAGACAGTTCCCGAGGGTCAGGATCCAGGGCGATTATTCCCTGGATGGTTTCATCGCGTCGCTTTTTTAAGCAGGTTGTAATCACCGCGGGAATGCGGTAAAATAACTGTTAATAACATTCTGGTCTTTAATAAAAGGAGTATTCTGAAATGGCACAGTTTATAAACGAACCATCCCGCACTTTCAACGAATACCTGCTTCTTCCCGGATATACCGGAACAGACTGCACGGTAGAGAACGTAAGCCTGAGGACGCCTATCGTTAAATTCAGGAAGGGCGAGGAATCGCCGCTGTATGCCAATATTCCGATGGTATCTGCCGTCATGCAGGCGGTATCGAACGATACCATGGCCGTCGCGCTCGCGAAGGAGGGCGGCATCTCATTCATTTTCGGATCACAGCCGGTCGCTTCACAGGCCGATATGATCAGAAAGGTAAAGAGCTATAAAGCCGGATTCGTGAGGAGCGACAGCAACCTGAGACCGGACCAGACGCTGGCCGACGTAATAGCGCTCAAAGAGCGGAACGGCCACTCCACCATCGCGATAACCGAGGACGGAACAGCTGAAGGAAAGATCCTCGGCCTGGTAACGAGCCGCGACTACCGCGTGAGCCGCATGGCTTTGGACACTAAGATCAGCGAGTTCATGACTCCTTTTGAGAAGCTGGTCTACGCCAAGGAAGGCGTCACGCTCTCCGAGGCGAACGATATCCTCTGGGATTACAAGCTCAACGCTCTTCCTATAATCGATGACAACCAGAGGCTTGCGTATTTCGTTTTCAGAAAGGACTACGACAGCCATAAATCCAACCCGAACGAGCTGCTGGACGCCCATAAGAGATATGTTGTGGGAGCCGGAATCAACAGCCGCGACTATGCTGAGAGGGTGCCTGCGCTGGTCGACGCCGGAGCTGACGTGCTCTGCATCGACTCCTCCGAAGGCTATTCCGAGTGGCAGAGACAGACGATCAAATGGATCCGCGAGAGATACGGGGATACAGTCAAGGTCGGGGCCGGAAACGTGGTAGACGCTGAAGGGTTCAGATTCCTTGCGGACGCGGGGGCCGACTTCGTGAAGATCGGTATCGGCGGAGGCTCTATCTGCATCACCCGTGAGCAGAAGGGCATAGGAAGAGGCCAGGCGTCAGCGGTCATAGAGGTCGCGAAAGCCAGAAAAGAGTATTTTGAGGAGACGGGAGTCTATATCCCGATCTGCTCCGACGGCGGGATAGTATACGACTATCACATGACTCTCGCTCTCGCTATGGGCGCTGATTTCCTTATGCTCGGCAGGTATTTCGCCAGATTTGACGAATCTCCGACCGCAAGACTTAACGTAAACGGGAATTATGTCAAGGAGTACTGGGGCGAAGGCTCCAACAGGGCAAGGAACTGGCAGCGCTACGATCTGGGCGGAGATCCCAGGATGAAGTTCGAAGAGGGCGTTGACTCCTACGTCCCGTACGCCGGACCGCTCCACGATAATGTGCAGCTCTCCCTAAACAAGGTGAAATCCACCATGTGCAACTGCGGAGCGCTCTCAATTCCCGAGCTTCAGGACAAGGCAAAGCTGACCCTCGTATCCGCGACCTCCATAGTCGAAGGCGGAGCCCACGACGTCATACTCAGGGATTCCAGCCAGAATGCCATAAGATGATAGACGCCGCTTTGTTTGAAAACATAGTATCGGAGCTTCTGGATGAACTTCCGGAAGCTTTTTTCAAGGAACTGTCCGGGGGAGTCATAATCTCTGAAGAGGCGCCGAGGCCTGACTACGCGGTGGCAGATGACATCTTTATCTTCGGGGAATACCGGATGTCCAGGCTCGGTAGACAGGTAGTCATCTACAGAGGCTCATACGAGAGGCTCTTCCCGAACGCGGGAGAGGCGTTCCTCAGGCAGGATCTCAGGAGGGTCATAAGGCACGAATTCCGGCATCATATGGAGTTTCTCTCGGGAATACGCGGAAAAGAAAGCCTTCTGGCGGAGGACGACAAGGCAAAAAACGATTATCTGAGACGGCACAGTAAGGAAAAGCAGTAAGGAGACAGATAAGGTGGAAAACGATATCAACAACAGGCCTGAAGGGATAAGGCAGGGCTATCCGGGCGCGTACAGGCCCGCGGAATATGCCTACGCCTCGGTCCCGCAGGATCCTCACGCGGCGGGAAAGAGCAAGAGCACCTGGAAGAAGGTCCTCATCATAGTGCTCGTCGTGCTCCTGGTCGTCGTGCTCGCCGGCTGGGGCTGCGCGCGCTTCATCAAAAGCGTCATGCCTGACGGACAGAACAAAGAGCGCTCGATCAGCGGCGAATACGTAGGCCTTCTTTATCTGGAAGGCACCATAACCGATGGCGAGAGCGGGGACGGCTACAACCAGGACTGGATCCTGGGCAAGATAGACGAGATGCGCTCCGCAGGCGGAAACAGGGGGATCATCCTCCATGTCAACACTCCTGGCGGCAGCACATACGCGACGAGAGAGGTCTATGAGGCCCTTCTCCGGTATAAGGAAGAGACCGGTAGGCCGGTATACGTCTATATGGGCTCACAGGCCACTTCTGGCGGTTATTACGTCTCTATGGCGGCTGATAAGATCTACGCCAATCCGGAATGCTGGACAGGCTCGATTGGCGTGATCATAAGCGGCCTCTACGACCTGAGCGGGCTTATGGAGAAATACGGCGTCCGCGCCGAGAACATCACTTCGGGCCGCAACAAGGACATGGGAACTACCATAAAGCCTCTGACCGACGAGCAAAGGGAGATCCTCCAGGCACTGGTCGACGAGTCCTACGATCATTTCGTCGAGGTGGTCGCGAAGGGCAGGAACATGAAAGAGATCAAAGTCCGCGAGCTCGCGGACGGAAGGATCTATTCCGCCGCCCAGGCAAAGGAAAACGGCCTGATCGACGAGATAGGAAGCCTTGACGACGCTATAGCCGATATGATGGGAAAGAACGGCCTCGATGGAGTGAACATCGAAGAGATGAAATACGAGATCCCGATGGATTTCACTTCCATACTGGGATTCGATACCGAACTTCTCAGGGACGCGGGCAAGAGCGAGGCCCAGATCCTCATGGAGTTCCTTGAGGAGCAGAACAGCATCACGATCGAATATATGGCTCCGTTCAGGAAATAAACGCCGGAAAACAGCCGTTTTTAAGGCGTGTCAAGCAAAAAAGGTTGACAGAGCCTGCCGCCTGTGTTATATTTGCACGGTGGCAGGCTTTTTTGCTTGACAGAATGGCGGTGAAACGTGGCTGTGAAGGAAATCGACAGGATAGAAAGCGGGATATTGTTTGAGATCTACGGCGGGCTCCTTACCGACAGGAAGCGCGACATGATGGAACTCTATCATGAGGAAGATCTCTCGCTTTCAGAGATCGCCGAGAACCGCGGCATCTCGAGAGCAGCCGTCTACGACGCGCTTCACAGCGCCCGCGAGAGCATAATGAATTACGAGAGCAAGCTCGGCATCCTGGAGAAATCCAGGAAACGGGAAGCCGTTATCCGCGACCTGAAGAAGGTAGCCTCTGAGAGATGCGGAGGCGTGCCCGAACTTGCGGAACTCATAGACAGACTGGAGAAACTGGAGCAGGAGTGACCATATGGCATTCGAAAGTTTATCTGACAAACTGCAGAGCGCCTTTGCCAGACTGAAAGGGAAAGGCGTAATAACCGAGCAGGACATAGATGAAGCGATGCGTGAAGTCAAGCTCGCGCTTCTCGAAGCGGACGTGAACTTCAAGGTAGTCAAGGAATTCGTCGCGGAGGTCAAGGAGAAATGCCTTGGCGCGGAAGTGATGCAGAGCCTGACTCCTGCGCAGCAGATCATCAAGATAGTCAACGACCAGCTGGTCGAGCTCATGGGCGGGACCGGCAGCAAGCTAACATATGCCCCGAGCGGTTTCACCACCATAATGATGGTGGGACTCCAGGGTACAGGTAAGACGACCACCTGCGGAAAGCTCGCCTCATACCTGAAACAGGTCGGCAAGAAGCCTATGATGGCTGCCTGCGACGTGGCCAAAGCCGGCTGCTATCGATCAGCTGGAGATAGTGGGAAGAGCGGTCAACACCCCTGTGTATTCGGACCGCAGCGGAGCGAACCCAGTGGCCATCGCGGAAGCGGCACGGAAAGAAGCCGAGCGGACAGGATGCAACGTCCTGATCATAGATACCGCGGGACGCCTGCAGATCGACGAAGCGCTGATGGAAGAGCTCGCCAACATAAAGAAGGCTGTAAAGCCGCACGAGATCCTTTTGATCGTGGACGCGCTGACCGGCCAGGACGCCGTGAACGTAGCGACGGGCTTCAACGACAAGCTCGGCATCGACGGCATAATCATGACCAAGATGGACGGCGATTCCAGAGGCGGCGCGGCGCTCTCCGCCAAGAAGGTGACCGGGAAACCGATCAAATTCATGGGTACCGGGGAGAAGTTCGACGCTCTCGAACCCTTCCATCCGGAAAGGATGGCGAGCAGGATCCTCGGGATGGGCGACATCCTCTCCCTTATCGAAAGAGCCGAGCAGGCCTACGACGAGGAGCAGGCCAGAAAGCTCGAGAAGAAGCTCCGCAAGAACCAGTTCACCCTTGAGGACTTCCTTGAACAGATGGGCCAGGTCCGCAACATGGGAGGCCTCGGAAAGCTCGCGGAGATGCTCCCGGGAATGGGCCGGAACAAACTGAGCGACGAGGAGATCGAGAAAGGCGAGAGGGAGTTCAGGCAGATGGAAGCCATCATCCGCTCCATGACTCCCGCTGAGAGGAAAGATCCTTCGCTCCTCAATTCCAGCCGCAGGAAGCGCATCGCCGCAGGCTCCGGCCAGACGGTGAACAAGGTCAACAGCCTCATCAAGAAATACGAAGACACCAAAAAGCTCATGAAGAAGTTCTCCGATCCGAAGGCGATGAAGAGAAACCCGATGTTCAGGGGACTCATGAGCTGACGTCTTTACCGCCGGGCGCCCGGCGGGACAGAAAGTCGATAATCCGGAAAACCGGTTCGATAATAATCACGAAAGAATAGTAAAGATACGTTTTACAAGGAGGAAACAAAGCAATGGTCAAGATCAGATTGAAGAGACTGGGAGCTCACAAGAAACCTTTCTACAGAGTAGTTGTGGCCGATTCCCGCAATGCCAGAAACGGCAAGTTCATCGAAGAGATCGGTTATTATGATCCCCTCCAGGATCCCCCGGTCATCAATATCGACGGAGAAAAGGCAAAGACATGGATAGGCCAGGGTGCGCAGCCAACCGATACCGTAAGAGCTTTGCTGAAGAAGTCCGGCATCATCGAGTAGCTTTGGTGACGATAATGACCGATTTGGTATTAATGATCGCCAGATCTTTGGTCGATCATCCGGAAAAGGTCGTCGTGACGATCCCGGACGATAACGCTCCGGACGTCATCAGGCTGCAGGTGGCATCGGAGGACATGGGCAAGGTCATTGGCAAGCAGGGCCGCATAGCCAAAGCGATCCGCACCGTGGTAAAAGCCGCGGGTATAAAAGACAACAAGACCGTCAGCGTCGAGATCTTATCCGAAGACGAACTGGCGGAGATCGAACAGTAAAACCGGGGCACATGAGCAGGGGATGTCATCGCTTGTCATGTGCTCTTATTCTATGAAAGCCGGCCGGCTTTGTATGACAGGAAAGATCAATGGAAAAGGACCTGACCAAAAAAACCGAGATGGTCGAGATCGGGAAGATCATCGGCGCTCACGGCATAAGGGGAGAAGTCAGGGTATTCGCTCATTCCGGGAGCGCTGACAATCTGAGAAAAGGGATGGAAATCACCCTCAGGGACGCTGCGGGAAGGACTTCTTCGCACCGCGTAGGCAAAGCCGGTATGCACGGACGCGTCGTGCTCCTCAAGCTGGACGGGACGGATGACAGGAACGCCGCGGAGGCTTTGACCGGGAGGACGATACTCATCGATGAGAGCGAACTCGCCGAGCTTCCCGAGGACACCTATTATCTGAGAGATCTCGAGGGCATGGCTGTTTTTGATGCCGCCACCGGAGATGAGACCGGAGTGCTGACCGAGGTCATCCAGGGGCCTGCCCAGGACGTCTACAGGATAAGGCGCCCCGACGGAAAAGAGGCCCTGGTTCCCGCTGTAAAGGAATTCATCAAAGAGATAGACACCGGTTCGGGAAGGATCACGATCCGGTTCATAGACGGGATGTTCTGATATGAAGATCAATATTCTGACCATCTTTCCCGAGATGTTCGCGCCGCTCACGTCCAGCATGCTGGGAAGGGCAGCAGAGTCGGGGATACTCGATTTCAACATAGTCGATATCAGGCAGTTCGCAAAAGACAAGCACCATAAGACCGACGACTATACCTTCGGAGGCGGCCAGGGGCTCGTCTTTCTTGCCGAGCCCGCGTTTGAGGCGATGAGGAGCGTCGGAGGCGACCGCACCAGGAACATCTACCTGTCGCCGCGCGGAAAGATCCTGGACGGCGGGTTCGCCGCGGAGCTGGCAGCCGAAGAAGAGATAACCCTCTTCTGCGGGCACTACGAGGGGATCGACCAGAGGATAATCGACCGCTGGAACATGGAAGAAGTCTCGATAGGGGATTATATCATGACGGGCGGGGAACTCGCAGCCATGGTGCTGATAGACGTGTTCGCGAGGCTCATACCCGGGGTCCTGCCCAAGGAAGAGTCCGCCATGGACGAGTCCGTCTACTCCGGCCTTCTGGAGTATCCGCACTATACCAAGCCAAGATCGTTTGAGGGCATGGAGGTGCCCGAAGTGCTCATCTCAGGCGACCATAAGAAGATACGTCTGTGGCGGTTCGAAGAGGCTCTGAAGCTTACAAAAGAGCGGCGTCCGGACCTTTTTGAAAAGTTCGTGAAGAATCACGGCGAATTGAGCAAAGATGAGCTCAAGGTATTGGAAAAAATCACCGAATGATGTAAAATGTGACTATGGGAAGACTGAAGAATAAAGGTATTTTATTATACATACTTGCCGTGGTCGTCCTCTATGTCATCATATACATCGTCCCGAAGGTGACCGGCCTCCTGGACGTCACATACGTGGCAGAATACGGCGAGCTTTCCATCTTTGACGAGGGGACCTGCTATCTGGTCAGGAACGAAAGAGTGTACCTTGCTCAGGGTACCGGCCAGATAAGCAAGGTGTCGGCGGAAGGAACGCTGCTGAGGGCAGGAAGTTCGCCGGTGTCGGTGTCCGGCGCCGAGATAGGGACTCCGCCCGAAGAACTGAAAACAATACGCGAATCGCTGGGAGACGATGCCGCATCCATCACCGGGTATTACCTGGAGAAAGGCGGAATCGTGTCTTACTATGTGGACGGTCATGAAGCCGAGCTCGGCCCGGATACCATGGAGAGCCTGAAAAAATCCTATTTCGACGGACTCAGCCAGGACGGGGTCTTCTTCATAGACAAGCTCGCGTATTACGACTATCCCATCTTCAAGGTGGTAAGCAACGACAACTGGTACGTCGTGGCGTATCTGAGCAATGCCAAAGGAGACTATGAGACCGGCAGGCGGATCTACGTTGAACTGGACGGCGCGTCAGCCGACGGCGGCAGCCGTCGCGTTGAGATGCGCATCGTCAGCGCTTCGGAAGAGGACGGTTATCTGAAGGTCATACTCAAGACCAGCAGGGTGATCGATTCGCTGGGCGCGCTCAGGGTCACCAATGGCAAACTCGTAGCTTCGGACGAGAGGGGCCTCCTGATCGAGAGGCAGAGCCTTGTTGTGCTGGACGGCAAGGTCGGCATATACGTAAAGAACACCAGGAACAAATACGATTTCGTTCCGGTTAACATAATAGGCGAGAACGGGGACACCGTCGTGATCTCCGACTCCTATTACTACGATGAGAACGGAGAGCGCGTAAGGACCGCCGATCCGTTCGTGGACGTTCTGAGGGATCCTTCGGGACTCGACGGCGAACCCTTCGGGAAGCAGAACGGTTCCGCAGAGGAGCCGCAGAATGAGGCGGAAGACGCCGGCGGGGACGCAGGCGGCGATGATGCCGGGGAACCGGAAACGGAAGACGGAGGGTGATGACCATGTCTCTGATCAAAGACAATATCGACGGAATAAGGCGGCGCATGGACGCTGCCGCGGAGAAGAGCGGCAGGAACGGGGACGAAGTCCTTTTGATCGCGGTGACTAAGCTTCACGCTCCGGACGAGATCAATGAGGCGATAGACTCAGGGATCACCGACATCGGAGAGAACAAGGTCCAGGAGATCCTCGACAAATATGACCGCGTGAAGCCTGTTCGCTGGCACCTCATAGGCCATCTTCAGACCAATAAGGTGAAATACATAATCGACAAGGTCAGCCTGATCCACTCTGTCGACTCGCTGCATCTCGCCAAAGAGATAGACAAGCGCGCCGCGAACGCCGGGAAGACGATGGACGTGCTCGTCCAGGTCAATCCGGAAGGAGAGGAGACCAAGTTCGGGACGTCAATGGACGACGCCGTGAAACTCGTGGACGACATTTCCGCGGAATGCCCCAACGTTTTCATCAAAGGCCTCATGTGCATCGCTCCTCTCGCGGAGGATCCTGAGGAAGTCAGACCCGTCTTCACTGAGGTGAAAGCCCTGTTCGACAGGCTGGCTTCCGAAACGCGCGAGCGTGTCGAGATGAGATATCTCTCCATGGGAATGAGCGGGGATTTTGAAGTCGCAATAGAAGAAGGCGCCAACATCGTAAGGGTGGGCACCGCAATATTTGGAAACCGTAACTATCGCCAGGAAGAAAAATAAGGAGGACTTCATGGGATTCAAAAATTCGTTTCTGAAGATCGTCGGAGTAGACGACATAGAAGATGATGAGATCGTTACCGACGACGAACTCGAGAAAGCCATGGAAAAAGAAGCCAAACACTTCGACAGGGCTGAGAGACATTCTCCCAAACCGACATACGAACCGGAGAACAAGCCGGAGAGCAAGCCTGCCTTTTTCAGCCAGCCCTCCTCATCCGCGCCTCTCAGCCAGAGAGCCCTGGACAAGAGATTCTCTGTCAAAGATTCCGGGTCTCTCAAGCTCATACTGATCGAGCCGAAATGCTTTGATGAATGCGCCAAACTGGTGGACAGCCTCAAGGCGCGCAAGCCTGTCATCATCAACCTTGAGAGGCTTGAGACCGAGATCGCGAGAAAGATCTACGACTTCCTCAGCGGCGCCACATACGCCCTTGACGGAAACGTACAGAAGATCGCGAACAACATCTTCATCTTTACACCGGAGAACGTATCGGTGGCCGCACAGCAGCAGCCTCAGGAGCCTGTGACGGCGCCTGAACCGGAGACAGACAAGAATCCGTGGAGATAGACCATGCTTACGCCTAAAGACATAGAAAAAAAGAATTTCAGCAGAGTGCTGAGAGGCTTCAGCCCGGAAGAGGTAGACGACTTCCTGGACCGCATCATACTCGACATGACCGACCTCATCGCGCAGAAGGAGGCCCTCGAAGCCGAGAACGCCGAGCTTAAGGAAGAGATAGAGGATTACAGGGAATCTCAGAAGTCCATAATCCACACTCTGGACTCTGCCAAAAAGCTCATGAAGGACATATCCGAAAGCGCCGAGAAGAGAGCTGACATAATCATCAGGAACGCCAAGCTCGACGCAGAGATGATCCTCAAAGAGGCCCAGGAGTCTAAAGACCGCTATAGCGGCGAGGGCACCGAACTCGTCGAGAGAGTGAAATACTTCAAGGCCAGATACAGGCAGATGCTCGAAGAGGAACTCAAGTCCATCGACGGAAAGGGAGAGGACCTGCTCGCCGAGCTCGAGAAGGAGTTCATGCCCGCGTCCATCATGGACGAGCTTCCCGACGCTGAGCCCGCTCCGGAGACCTTTGATGACGAGTGGCGCCCGGACGCCGAGCCCGAAGAGGTCCTCAGGAGTCCTTCCGACATGGACTATGACGACCTTATGAACATAGTATTTCCCGAAGAGGCAGCCAGGATACCGGTCGACAACCGCGAGACGGTAGCCATAGACGGAAAGGCCATAGACGAGCTTCTCAAGAGATAGCCGGCGGGCACCGGGTTTCTGAAATGAAGATCATCTTACTCATGGCATTGGTCATAGGTGCTGATCAGATCAGCAAATACGCCGTACGGATGGCGCTCGCTGAAGGAGAAAGCCTGGAGATCATCCGCGGCTTCTTTGCCGTTACTCATTTTCAGAACGACGGTGCTGCTTTCAGTTCATTCAGGGGACAGCGGCAGCTGCTGATAATTCTTTCCGCAGCTGTCGTGATCGGTGCCCTGATATTTTTGTGGAAAAACAGGAAGGACAGCCCGCTGTTCTCCGTATCGATGGCGCTCCTGGCTTCCGGAGGGATCGGCAACCTGATCGACAGGGTCTTCATGGGCACTGTTACGGACATGCTCTCCTTCAGCATTTTCCCGCCGATCTTCAATATCGCCGACGCTGCTGTGGTGATCGGATGCTTCCTGCTTTTGTTCTATGAGTTCCGCGACGAGATCAAAAGGCGCCGCGAGGAGAAAAGCGAGGCCGGCGATGAGTGATGAGCTTCGCTTTACGGTCAGCCCCGGAGAAGAAGGAGCGAGACTGGACGTCCTTATCGCGTCGCGCGCTGAAGGTGTCTCCAGAAGCGCGGTGCAGAAGGCGATAGCTTCCGGAAACGCAAGAATAGGATGCGAAAGCTGCATGTCGCCCGGCAGAAAGGTAAAAGCGGGGGAAACGGTCGTTTTCCTCATCCCCGGCCCGGGACCCGAGATCCCGGAAGCGGAAGACATCCCGCTTGACATAGTCTACGAGGACGACGACCTGATAGTGATAAACAAGCCCCGCGGGATGGTGGTCCATCCCGGCGCGGGGAACAAAGAAGGCACGCTCGTAAGCGCGCTTCTGAGACATGCCGGAGAGGGCATAAGAGAACTCGGGGATCCGGAGAGACCGGGGATAGTACACCGGATCGACAAGGATACCAGCGGGCTTATAGTCTGCGCCAAGTCAAGGGAAGCCTTCGAAGGGCTCAAGGAACAGTTCGCTGTCCACAGCATCGAGAGGGAATACCTTGCGATAGTCCTCCACAACATAAAAGAGGAAGAGGGAACTGTAGACGTGCCGATCGGCAGGGATCCCGCAAACGGATCGAGAAGGAAGGTAAACGGCAGCGCGGCAAGAGAAGCGGTCACTCACTACAGGGTGATTGAGAGGCTGGGAGACCAGTGCCTCATCTCAGCCAGGCTTGAGACCGGAAGGACACACCAGATAAGGGTCCATATGGCTTACATCGGGCACCCCGTGCTGGGAGATCCGGTCTACGGCCCGAGAAAAGACCGGTTCAACGCCGGTGGGCAGATGCTCCACGCAAGGACGCTCGGATTCGTCCATCCCGTGACGGGTGAGCAGATGAGGTTCGAGAGCCCTCTGCCCGAATACTTCCTCAGGATGCTGACCAAGCTGAGAAATAAAGAAGGAAGGGCGTGACGCCCTTCCGTGATCGACAGCCTGTGCTTTTGTTTCCGATGTAACGAGCCGTGCCGGACTTTATCAAAATATAACTCTGGCGGAAACTGCCTGATCAAAGCTCAGAGTCATTACTTGCGCGTTTGATGTACTGGATGCAGTTCTCGCATACATAGCCTCCCTTGAACGGGATGTAATTGTATCTGCTGCCGCAAAGTGAACAACCTTTCTTCATTGATCTCATCTCCCTCCTGTTTTCCGCAGGCTGCAGTGAGATGATAAATGCCTGTGAAAGGGAAGGCAACAGTACGGTTTGCGACTTGTACATTATTCGTGATTTTATGTAACAAATCCGTCATTTATTGGATTTTGCCCCATAGGAGGGACAGATGTTCACCAACTTTGATCTCGGTGTCACCGGGCTGAAGATAATGGGATATCTCTGGGATGCAGACGACCCCTGCGCAGTGATGTGCGTCATCCACGGCATAGCCACGCATGCCGGGCGGTATGACAGAATGGCCGGATTCCTGAACAAAGCCGGGATCGCTGTGATGGGCCTGGATCTTCCCGGACACGGCCGCTCCGGAGGGAAGAAGGGAGACTGCGCGCCGAGGAGCAAAGTTTTCGACTGCGTCAGCAAACTGCTGCTCACCGCGTCTTTCAGATATCCCGGCGTTCCCGTCATCCTTTACGGGCACAGCATGGGCGGCGGGATCTGCCTTGACTACAGGGACAGGGGCGATCTGAACGACCTGCCTGCAAAATACATAGTATCGGCACCCTGGCTCAAGCTGGCGTCGGATGTGCCAAAGCCGGTCCCGGTTACCGTGAAGGCCGCGTCCAGAGTACTTCCGAAGCTCGTGCTCTCATCGAAGTTCGACCCTTCGATCCTCGGAAACCCCGCGATCGTCTCTCAATACGCGAATGACCCGCTGGTACACCCGTGCATGTCCCTGAGGACTGCTGTTGACGGATATTATACCGGCCTGGAGATCTGCGAGGGGAGGCACGAGAGCAATCACAGAGCGGACGGGAAACCTTTGCTCCTCATGCACGGGACTGACGACATGCTCTGCTCGATCGATGGCTCACGCATGTTCGCGAAGCTCCATGCGGGCGAACCGGGATTCACATACATCGAATGGCCCGGCTACTATCACGAGATACATAACGGCGGACCCGAAGCCACGGGTGAAAAAGTAATAGAGACGATAATTGACTTCATAAAAGGAGCAGCTGTAAATGGCTAAAAACGAAGAAATAATGCGGGAAATGCTGAACAATTTCCTGCCGCAGGATCCGGACCAGGGCATGGAGGCTCTTGCCGAGCTGGACGAGCTCCTGATGCGCTACGAATCCGCGATCAGGGAAGTAAGGACCAAGCTGGAGATACTGAACGACGAGCTGTCTCTGGCCGGAAGGCAGAACCCCATCACCAATATCATCTCTCGCCGCAAGAAGACGATCAGCATATTCGAGAAGCTGGTAAGGCAGGGCGACGAGCTCTCGCTCAAGTCGATACAGGAGAACCTGAACGACGTAGCCGGGGTCAGAGTCATCTGCAGCTTTATCGACGATATATACAAGGTCGCGAGAATGCTGGCCCAGCAGGACGACGTCACTTTGATAGAGGTCAAGGAATACATCAAAAACCCCAAGCCGAACGGCTACAGGAGCTATCACATGATCATCGAGATCCCCGTATTCTTCAGCAATGAGAAGCGGCCGATGCGTGTGGAGGTGCAGATCAGGACAGTCGCGATGGACTTCTGGGCCAGCCTGGAGCACCGCATGAAATACAAACAGGACATCGAGAACGCCGACGAGATCATGAGGGAACTCAGAGAGTGCGCCGATACGATAGCGTCGACCGACCGGAAGATGATGGAGATAAGGGACAAGATCCCGCGCTCCGACGGTTATGAACAATAGAAACGTCAGAAGATAAAAACGGAGGAGAAAAATGCAATTCAGAGATTTGAAGACACAGTATCAGGTCTTGAAGGAAGACATCGACAAAGCCATGACTACCGTCGCGGCAAACTGTAATTTCATCAGCGGGACAGAGGTGAAGGAACTCGAGACACAGCTCGCAGAGTATGTTGGCATGAAGCACTGCATCAGCTGCGCCAACGGTACCGACGCCCTGCAGATCGCCCTCATGGTCTTCGGGATCAAAGAAGGCGACGCCGTTTTTGTTCCGGACTTCACATTCTTTTCTTCCGGAGAAGTCGTGCCTGAATGCGGCGGAACGCCCGTCTTCACCGACGTGGAGAAAGAGACCTTCAATATGGATCCCGAGTCGCTCAGGAAGGCCGTAGCAAAAGTAAAGGCTGAAGGAAAGCTGAGACCCGCAGCGGTCGTAGCCGTCGACCTTTTCGGGCTTCCCGCGAAGCTTGAGGAGATCAAAGCTATCTGCGAAGAGGAAGGGATGTATCTCCTCGAGGACGGAGCCCAGGGCTTTGGCGGAAACATCAACGGAAAGATCGCCTGCAGCTTCGGAGA
>JAFWFF010000064.1 GCA_017515765.1 Bacillota bacterium
CGCGGTGCTCGACGAGACCGGAAAGCTCCTCGCTTACACTACCATCTATCCGACCGAGCCCAGAAAGGACATCGCGGGGACGGTAAGGACGCTGAAGGCTTTGATCGAGAAGCATAAGATCGACGTCATAGTGATCGGAAACGGCACGGCTTCGCGCGAGACTGAGGAGGTCGTCGCGGCGTTCCTCAAGTCGAGCGGCCTCCCCGTGCAGTACACCATCGTGAACGAGGCTGGCGCTTCCGTATATTCGGCGTCAAAGCTCGCGTCCGAGGAATACCCTGACCTGGACGTTACGACGCGCGGCGCGATGTCGCTCGGAAGGAGGCTCCAGGACCCGCTCGCGGAGCTGGTGAAGATCGATCCCAAGCACATCGGGGTCGGACAGTACCAGCATGACATGAACCAGAAGAAGCTGGGAGAGGCTTTAAGCGGAGTAGTGGAGGACTGCGTGAACAGAGTCGGAGTGGACCTGAACACCGCGTCGCCTTCACTGCTCTCATACGTGTCGGGGATCTCCGGGCAGGTCGCGAAGAACATAGTCGCGTACCGCGAAGAGCACGGAAGGTTCAGGAACCGCCGGGAGCTCCTTAAGGTCGCCAAGCTGGGCCCGAAGGCATTTGAGCAGTGCGCGGGATTCCTGAGGATAAGCGGGGGAGACGAGCCTCTCGACCAGACTGCGGTCCACCCCGAGTCGTACGCCGCCGCGAAAGCGATGATGAAGCGTACCGGGATCAGCGGGGCCGAAATAGTGAAGGGCGGAGCCGCGGGAGTGGACGAGAAGATCCGCGCAGCGTATCCCGGGGCAGGCGCTTCCGAATGCCTGAGGCGTATGGCGGATGAGCTCAGCCTCGGAGTCCCGACCCTCAAGGACATAGTCGAAGAGCTGAAGAAGCCCGGACGCGACCCCAGAGAGGATGCGCCGCCGGTCATATTCCGTAACGACGTCAGGAGCTTTGATGATCTGAAGGAGGGAATGGTGATGTCCGGAACAGTCCGCAACGTCGTGGATTTCGGGGCGTTCGTGGACATCGGGGTGAAGCAGGACGGCCTGGTGCACATCTCGCAGATGGCGGACAGGTTCGTGAAGCACCCGATGGACGTCGTGTCCGTCGGCGACACCGTGAAGGTCCGGATCATCGGCATCGACCGCGAGAAGGGCAAGATATCGCTCAGCATGAAAGTATAGGCCTTTTGATCAAAGGATTGGAGAAGAGCTTTGATAGATACCGTATTGTTTGATTTTGACGGGACGCTGGCGGACACGAACGACCTGATCATCGCGTCCTGGCAGTACACCTACAGGGAGCGGATAGGCCACACCGTGAGCAAAGAGGAGATCCTGAAGACCTTCGGGGAGCCGCTCGTGGAGAGCATGCGCAAGGCTTTCCCGGAGTTTGACGTGGACGAGTCGATCGAGATCTACAGGAGCTTCCAGAGGGAGATATTCAGCGACGCGATCAAACCTTTCCCGGGCGTGCCCGAGCTGGTGAAGGAGCTTTCGGCCAGGGGCTTTAAGATCGGAGTCGTGACCTCCAGGGCGAGGACGTCCACCTATCTGGGACTCGAGCTGTTCGGGCTCGATCCGTATATTGACGCTGTCATAACCTGTGACGACTGCCCGGAGCATAAACCCGCTCCCGGGCCCTGCCTCGCGTGCCTTGAGGCGCTCGGGTCGAAGCCTGAGAACTCAGTCATGGTGGGCGACAGCAAATACGACATCGGCTGCGCGAACAACGCCGGAGTGACTTCCGTAATGGTAGGTTGGTCGATGGCCGCGGCTGCCGGCGTCCAGTACGAGTCCGACGGACCGGGAGACGAATCGGAAGACGCCCGCGCGGTGGATCCCGCGTTCATCCCGGACTATACAGTGAGCTCGGCTGAAGAGATAATGAGCGTGATAAGGAGCCTGGAATGCTGACCGTCTACAGGGGCAGAGAGTCGATCGACAAGGAAAGCTTCATATACGGGATGATCAAAGCCCGCGCAGGCGCGGGCGACGGCGACCCCTTCAACGGCGGGATCATCGTCATAGTGCCCGACCAGTATACCCTCGCGGCGGAGAAGCAGGCGATGGACAGGCTGGGACAGGACGTGCTCCTTGACGTTGAGATAACCGGGTTCTCCCGCCTTGGCTCGGAGCTCCTTACGGGATATGAACGCTCCGCGAAGACCTACATAGACCGTAACGGGAGATATATGCTCCTGACCCGCATACTACGCGAGAAGAACGATGAACTGACCGTCTTCCGCGGCGCCGCGGAGAAGGAATCTCTCGTATCGGCGATAGGCGAGCTGATCGGACTTATCAAGCAGTACGACGTTGTGCCGGGCGATCTTGCCGCGGGGGCGGAGGAAGGAAGCCTCCTGGCAGGAAAGCTCAAGGACATAGATATAGTCTACCGTGCCTACTGCGAGGAGTTCGAAGGCAGGTATACCGACAGCGAGGATCTGATGAGCCTATGCATAGAGAAGGCCGCCGGCTCCCCGTACATCGCCTCGAGCAGCATCTGGATCTACGGCTTCGACAGCTTTTTCCCGAAAAACCTCAAGATGATAGGCGCGATGGCTGCGTGCGCGAAGGAAGTGAACGTCTTCCTGACCTATGATCCCGAATGCAGGGACAGCGACCTGTTCAGCCTTGGCGATATAATGCTGAGGAGGCTTCGCGCGGCGGCGGAGGACGCCGGCGCGCAGACAAGGGTCATCGACGTCCGTGACGAAAGGTATATGAGGCACTGGGACAGCCCCGCGATGCACGCAATAGAGCGGGAGCTCTTTGCAGTATCGAGGCACAAGGCCCGGGACTGCGCCGGGATCACGGTCACCGCCTGCAGGAGCATCTACAACGAAGCCGAAGCCGCGGCGTCCCACATCCTCCACCTTCTGAGAGACCGCGGCCTGAGGCTCAGGGATATAGCGGTGATATGCAACGACCAGCAGGTCAGGGCGAGGGTCATAAGGCGCGTGTTCGGGGAATACGGGCTCGGGATCTTTGATGATATAAAGAGGAGCATAATGGGGTCCCCCGTGACCATATTCCTGCTCTCGCTCCTGGACATACAGGCGGGCGGGTACAGGACGCGCGACGTGATGAGGTGCCTGAAGACCGGCCTGAGCCCGATGACGGACGAGGAGGTCGAGGAGCTGGACGATTACGCGGTCAAATACCGCATCAACGGTTCGGCCTGGCGGAAGCCCTTTAAATTCGGCGCCGCAGAGTACGGCGAAAAAGGATTCGCGCATATAGAGGCGCTCCGCCTTAAGGCGATGGAGCTTATCGATCCCCTCCGCGAGCTCTACAGGAAGAGCGGGACGAACCGCGAATTCTGCGCCGCGTACTACGGATTCCTGGTGGATTCCGGGCTCGCGGACCG
>JAFWFF010000008.1 GCA_017515765.1 Bacillota bacterium
CGACCGGGAACGAGAATTCCATAGAAGAGATCGTCGCGATGAACGAGAACGTGGTGGTCGAGATAATGACTGAATCCGTCGTGACCGACAGCTGGCTCCAGAGCTACGTCACCCAGGGCGCGGGAAGCGGGATCATCGTCGACAGCCGCGGATACATAGTGACCAACAACCACGTCATTTCAGGCGCGCGCAGCATCACGGTCACCCTCAAGACCGGAGAGCAGTTCAGCGCCTTCGTGGTCGGAGCCGACCCGGATAATGACGTGGCAGTGATAAAGATCGAAGGCTCCGGTTTTGTCGCAGCTACCTACGGCGACAGCGACGGCCTGTCTGTCGGAGACCTCGCGGTAGCCATCGGAAACCCGCTCGGACAGCTGGGCGGTACCGTGACCACGGGCATCATCAGCGCGCTCGACAGGGAACTCACCATCGACGGCAAAGTCCTGACCCTCCTCCAGACCGACGCCTCCATCAACCCCGGGAACTCCGGAGGCGGCCTCTTTGACGGCGAGGGCAATCTGATCGGCCTGGTAGTCGCGAAATCCGGCGGTTCGAACGTCGAAGGCCTGGGCTTCGCCATCCCGATCAACAAAGTCGCCCCGATAGTCAAAGACATGATCGAGAACGGCAACACCGAGGCAAGGGCCCTCATCGGGATAAACGTCATCAACATAGAGAACGAAGATCAGGCCAGGACCTACGGATTTGAATCGACAGGAGTGTTCATAACCGAAGTCACAAGCCCCGAGGCAAAAAAGGCCGGGCTCGAAGCCGGCGACAGGATCACCGTGGTCGGCAACCATAAGATCTCCGACTATGACGCTCTTACAGAGGCCCTCGCGAAGTGCTCGCCCGGGGACAAGGTGACCTTGACGGTCATCCGCGGCGGCGAAACGATCGAGATCGAAACGACGCTGATAGCGGGCTGACCGCGGACTGACCGGTCAGAAAAGCATATAGAACAAAAGGGGATGTCCTGAAGCTGCCTGACAGCTTGCGGGACATCCCCTTGCTTTTGCTTTAGTCTGCTTTGACACGCCGGCTTATTGCGGGTCGGATGCGCTGTCGCCCAGGCCCACGAATTCAGCTCCTGTCACGACCCAGTCCAGAATGCCATCTTCCGGATCAAAAGTCTCCGTATTGACAGTGGCGGGATCGGCGTCAAAGTGCACGTTGTAGACAAAAGGTCCAAAGTTGAGCCAGAAGCCCATATCGTCCAGATAATAGGTCCCGTTTACTGTCCAGCCTTCGTCGATCAGTTCCTGTCCGGTCTTCCCTGCAAGGGCGGCAAGCTCATCCGGGCTGAGGATCTGATCGGTCAGGTCCTCCAGGTTCTGGATCTCGATGGAATCCATGATCTCCTGGTATTTCGCGTCATATTCCGGGTCGTCGAATTCCAGATCCCAGAGAGCCTGAAACTTTTCCTGCTCCACTTCGGAGCTCGCGCGGTAATACCTGTCTCCGGACTTATAAGCATAGATGATCATATTCCCGTCCGGGTACTGCCCGCAGGAATATTCTTCCGGCTCCAGCTTCTCGATGTCGCCGAAGGTCTTAGGGGCATCACCTGATACGTCCTGAGCGGGATCATCCCCGCCGGATCCGCCGCAGCCTGCCAGCATGGCGACAGCGATAATTATCACAAGTATGATGGATAGATACTTCTTCACTTTGTTCCTCCTTAATCCACTAATCACTAAACATCGTAACTATATATTATTTGGCGGGTCCGATCTGCAAGCACATTCACCCGTTTATGATCCCGTCAAGCGCCGCGGCGAAAGCCTCGAGCCCGCAGGCATCCTCCCCGGAAAACCTGTCAAACTCCGGGCTGTCGATATCGAGGACCCCGTAGACCTGTCCGTCCGGGCGGCGCAGGGGTATCACGATCTCGGAATTGGACGCGCTGTCACATGCTATATGCCCCGGAAAATCGTGAACGTCCGGAACGACCTGCGTACTTTCTTCCGCCCAGCAGGTACCGCAGACTCCGCGGCCCTTTTCGATGCGGACACAGGCCGGCCTTCCCTGGAAGGGCCCCACGATCAGAGCCTCATGCCCGGGCTCGGTCTCCCTCACGAGATAGAACCCGACCCAGTTGACGCCTCCCAGAGCCTCATAAAGAAGCGCGGACGCGTTGGCGAGCAAAGCGGTCCCGTCCCGGCTTATTTCGGAAAGCGCCTTCATCTGTCTGATCAAAAGCTCATAGTCGGGTCTTGTCCAGCTCATAGTCTCTCCTCCCGCATCTGCCCCTTCAGCCAGCTGCCCTTCTTATAATAAATGAACATAGTTATCGCCGCAACAGCCCAGGTCACCGGATAACAGGCAAATACCGCGTCGATGCTCGGAAAGAACATGCCCGAGATGACCAGCCAGATCACCCTCAGCACGCAGAAGCTGCTCACCGTTATGACCATCGGGATAAAGGCCTGGCCCGAACCCCTTATAACTCCGGCGCAGGTCTGGACGAAACCGCAGAGGATATAGAAGGGCACTAGCCACCGCATCTCCTTAAGTCCGTAGAAGATCACCTCCGTGTCAGATGTGAATATCCTGAGGAAGGTCCCGCAGAACAGCCAGAGTATCAGGCCCGACGCTGCGGTTATCACAGTGGTCATTATGAATATCCACCTGGCGGATTCGCGGACGCGGTCCCATTTCCGGGCGCCTATATTCTGCCCCACATATGTCGTCGCCGCGAGCGAAAGACTCATGAAGGGCATGACGATGAACGCGTCTATCTTGTTAAATGCGCTGGATCCCGCTACCACGGCTGTTCCGTAGATATTTATGAAGCGCTGTACCACGACGTTCGACATTGAGATTATGGAGCTCTGAAGTCCCGCGGGAACGCCGACTTTGATGATCTTGGCAAGGGCGCTTCCTGTTATCCTCAGCTTTCTCAGGCTCACGCGGTAGATGTCATCATCCCGCATCAGCGTCGTGATCCCCAGGGTCGCGGAGATGGAGATCGCTATTATCGTCGCAACAGCGACTCCCGCGACTCCCATGCCAAACTTCACCACGAACAGAAGATCCAGCGCGATGTTCGTGACGCTGGCGATGATAAGATAGATCAGAGGCCTTCTCGCGTCGCCCACCGCCTGGAGCATCCCCGCGCTTCCGTTGTAGAGGAAGAGCGGTACCGCGCCGAGGAAGAATATGCGCAGATAGAGGATCGCGTCATTCCTGATGTCGGACGGCGTCTGGATCAGATCAACAGCCCAGGGCGCTATCAGCACACCGATTAAGGTGATCAAAAGCCCCGCGAGTATCTGTATGCACACAGCCGTATGTATCGTCTGCTGCGCGCCTTCTTCATCTCTCGCGCCGTAGCGCTGCGCCAGCACTACGCCGGCACCCGAGGACATGCCCATGAACAGCCCGACCAGCATATTGATTATGGACATAGTGGAGCCTACCGCCGCAAGCGCGCCGGTTCCCACGAAATTGCCAACGATCACGGAGTCGACCATATTGTAAAGCTGCTGAAATAGATTCCCGAGAAGAAGCGGCGCCGCGAAGCGCAGTATCCCCTTCCAGATGACTCCCTCTGTTATATTGTTCACACCGCCCTGGCCGGCGGCGATCGCCCTCTGTTTCATATCTGTTCTATCTGTCATTTTCCAATATGCGGATATACTCCCGCAGCGTCAGAGCGCCGCGCAGTGTGCCTCGTAACCCGCAGATCTCAGGCGTTCCCTCGCCGCCTCCGCTTCCGCGCGGCTATCTTCCCCGAACAAAGCGAATACCGTCGGGCCGCTTCCGCTCATGAGGATCTTCTCCGCGCTTCCGGCCATGCCGGCTGCCCCGGCCCCGCCGGCTGCCCCGACCCTGCCGGCTGCCCCGGCCCCGCTGCCGAACTCGGCCTCCATCAGGCGTTTGAGGTGCGCGACCTCCGGCTCCGCTTCGAGGGTGTACAGTTCGAGGACGTTTATCATCTCACCGGCCGCCGCCTCACGGTCGCCCGCGGCAAGCGCTTCCGCGAGCCTTTCGTTATCCGGCCGCTCCTTTATCTCGCAGCGGTCTATCCCCTTGTATACTTCTTTGGTCGAAACGCCGATCGCAGGCTTCGCGAACGCGACGTATCCCGCGAGCGGGCTGACGGGCGTAATATCCGTTCCCGTGCCTCTCGCGCGGGCCGCTCTCGTCAGCATTTCCGGACTATAACGGTGCGCCGTTATAGTCTGCTGACCGTGCGCTTCTGTTTCCGGAGCGAGGCGCGCGAGCCTTTCCGCCTGCGCTAGCACGCAGAAGGGCACATCGGCTCCGAGCCTTCCGCCTGTCTCCATGAGTTCAGCCGTCGAGAGCCCGAGATCCCACAGCCTGTTCAGGGCGTGAAGTACCGCCGCGCCGTTCCCGCTCCCTCCGGCCATTCCGGCCGCGACGGGGACGCGCTTAAGTATGTCCACGGTCACATCGTCTACGGCAGCGGTGTCACGCATGAGGCGGACCGCCTTCCAGCAGATGTTCCTTTCGTCTGTTGGGACGTCCGGGTCGCTGCAGGTAATATGGCACCGGGAGGCGCCTGGGCGGCTTACGGTCACGGTGACCGTATCGCAGAAGTCTATCGCCTGCATGATCATGTCGACTTCGTGCATCCCGTCGGGACGCTTCCCGACGACGTCGATGGAAAGGTTGATCTTTGCGGGGGACTCGATCGATATGCTCTTCGCGTATCCGGTTTTGGAGGTTTGTTCGTTCATTGCGCTGCGCCTCGTGATCTTTGCCGCGCGGTGCCCGCGGGCCTCATAAAAAGAGCGGCTTACGGCCGCTCTTTTAAAATTTGCTCCTTCGGGAGTTTATTTTTTCTTTCTTGCGGCTCTTCTCCTGGCAAGTCTCTCCTCTTCGGCCTTTCTTGCCTCTGCGATAGCCTTGCGTCCTGTGATGTATTTGCCGCCGCCTTCGGAGATCGGCCTTCTGCGTTTGACCTTATAGAGGCCGTCGACG
>JAFWFF010000065.1 GCA_017515765.1 Bacillota bacterium
ACGCCGACCTTTACGTGGCCGGAGTGACGGAAGCCGGGCTTCCGCACTTCTTCGGCTGCGCGCTCGCGCTCTTTGATCGTCCAGTCGGTAACCAGTTCGGGACAGTCGCTGTCTCCAATCGGGCGGATGTTGTAGCACTCGTCGATCTCTATGCTGTTCCCGCAGCTGCGGCAGGTCATGGTATTGCCGCTCGTCTCCATCTCGTAAAGCGCACCGCACTTCGGGCACATATAGAGCAAAGTGTCCAGCCGCTTGGCCATCTCGCCCTTGCCGCTGAACCTGACCTGTTCCTTCTTGTTCCAGATGTAGTCGTCGTGGGCGAGGAGGCGGTTCATCGTGTCTTCGATCTCTTCGACGCTCATGTCCCTGAGCTGGTCGGCTGTGAACATGCGGTCCACGACTACGTCGATCCTGCCCTTTCGCTGGTCGATGCAGTGCTTGGTATAGGTGAGATAACCGCCTGAGATCTTGGAATAGTATACGGGGACACCCAGTTTCTTAAGGAGCTTGGCGCCGCCGGGGATGACGGGCTGGGCCATTCCGGTGATGGAGCTCATTCCTTCCGGCATCAGGCAGATATTGCCTCCATCCTTTATGACGCGTATGATCTGGCGCATAGCATGGGTGTCCGGAGTGAAGTTCTTCTTCGGGATCACCTGCATATACGGAAGGAGGATGCTGGTCGGGAATCTGAAGAACTCGTTGTATCCGACCACATAGTTCAGCTTTTTGGGATAGCAGACCGGGCCTGTGAACTGGTAGTCCACCCTGGACGCGTGGTTCGCGATCATGACGATCGGCCCCGGCTCTTCAGACGGATGCGCCTTGTATGTGAAGTGGGTGTTGCTCATGCGGTTTAAGACTTTGGTGACTCCCATCAGCAGGCCGTAGAGCCAGCCGGGAGGGGCTTCAACATTGGTCCTTTTGATCTTTTCGTCGATGGTCATAAGAAGATCCTCATATGGGGAATGATACAGAATTATCGATCGATATGTTTAGGATACCATAAATGAATCGTTCGCGCCAGCCGCGGGCATCAAAAGAGGGACCCGCGGGTCCCTAAGCTCTATCTTCTGGAAAGTATCATCCGTATCTCCCGGACCTCGGTCCCGAGCTTGAGCGTCTTCTCCTCGCCGTCGGGTCTGAAGCCGAATTTGGTGTAAAAGCGTATCGCCCGGTGATTGTCCTTCAGCACCCAGACGGCGACTTCACGCGCCTCGGGCATAGATTCGAGGGCTTTTCTCATCAGGGCGGGACCGGCGCCGCTCCCGTAATACTCTTTCAGGACGTAGATCGCGTAGACCTCGCCGGCGTCCGGAAGGTCGTCGCCGCGGTAGGGACCGTAGTCAGCGAAGCCGCATACCTTGCCGTCATCGACCGCGATCAAAGACGCGTACCCCAGGTCGAACGCCCGCCGGGCGAAGCTCTCGGAAAGCTCGAGCGTGCGGCCGTCGAGGAAGCTTTGATCGACTATGCCGGCGTAGGCTTCCTTCCAGGCAGTGCAGTGGACAAAGGCCTTTCCGCGTATCTCTTCGGTTGTCTCAAGCGGTTTGATGATCATGGCTTCAGGAGAAGAAGTCCCAGCGGGACAGCAGCAGTCCAGGTATCACGAC
>JAFWFF010000009.1 GCA_017515765.1 Bacillota bacterium
CTCCTGCGAGCCGGGAAGAATACCGGGAGGAGCGCAGGGAGAAGCGCCGGAGAAGGCTGAGGGATCTTTTCGGGAGCGTGAAGACTGAGGGGACAGGCACGGAGATCTCCGCCGAGGAGGAGGCAGCAGAGGAGGTCGAGGAAGCCGCAGAGTTCGAAGCGTCTGAGACCTTTGATGCGGCTGAGGCACCGGAGGCCGGCGGGGAGCCTGAATTATTCTTTGATAATGCTTTGATGTCGGCGAGGACGGATGAAGATCTGGAGACGAGGTTCCGGAACAGGGAGTCGACCTTCCAGGAGCATCTGTTCAGGCTGATCGACCGGAAAGGGCTGGATGATGTGGAGGTCTACAAGAAGGCGAACATCGACCGGAAACTCTTCTCAAAGATAAAAAGCAACCCGAACTACCGGCCGTCCAAGCGGACCGTGCTCGCGTTCGCGGTGGCGCTCGGCCTTTCGATCGACGAGACGCGGGACCTGCTGCTGAAGGCGGGCTTCGCGCTCACGAGGAGCGATAAATTCGATATAATCATGGAGTACTGCATCGACCACGGAATATACAACATCAATGAGATAAACTGCGTGCTCTTCCAGTACGAGCAGCCTTTGCTCGGCGCTTAGTTGGGAGGAAATGAATGTTGAATCTTGTGTCGGCTGACGAGGCGGTCAGGCTTATCAAAGACGGCGACTGCATCGCGCTGAATTCATTCGTTGGCATCGAGAACCCGGTGGACCTGCATGAGGCGATCCACAGGAGATACAGGGCGGAAGGGAGCCCTGCGCATCTCACTCTGATATCCGCAGCCGGTTTTGGCGTATGGGACAGGGACAGGAGCGCGGAAGGATATATCAGGGACGGAGCCTGCGACGTTTTGATCTGCGGGCATTTCGGCGCTATGCTCTCGACCAAGGAACTGGTGCTGGAGGACCGGTTTGAGGCATACAATTTGCCGCTCGGCAGCATAGAGCACGCGATACGCGCGCAGGCGGGAGGGCTTCCCGGTTCGCTGTCAAAGGTCGGGCTCGGCCTGTTCGTCGACCCGGACCTGGAGGGCCCTGCGATCAACCAAATGTCGCGCGGCACAGAGCTCTCGCGCAAGCTCGTCCAGAAGGTCACCCTCGACGGCGAGGAATTTTTGTACACAAAACTGCCGCGGATCACGGCGGCTTTGATCAAGGCGAGCAAAGCCGACCGCTTCGGAAACGTCTCTCTTTGCGACGAATATCTGAAGGGCGACGCGCTCAGCATCGCTCAGGCCGCCAAAGCGAACGGCGGCACCGTCCTGGTGCAGGTCGACGAGGTGACCGAAGAGCACATCCACGCCCAGCTGGTCGACATCCCCGCGTGCCTGGTCGACGCTGTATGCGTATCCGCGGAGCGTGAGACCCGAGAACCTTTGGAAGCGCTGAAGGGCGGGCAAGCGATCCCGAGGGCCGGACTCCCTGCGCATCTCGATGCGATAAACGCGCTGACTGCTGCCGGCAAGAAACAAAACGCGGCTTCCGACATCATCGGGGAGCGCGCGTCCAGAGAGCTCAGGGCGGGCGACGTTGTGAACGTCGGCATCGGCATCCCCGAATCGGTATCGAAGTACGCCGAGCAAAGCGGCCTGATGGAGAAGATCACGATGACCGTGGAATCAGGCGCGACCGGAGGGCTTCCGGCGTCCGGGACCGTGTTCGGATCGATGATCGGGGCGGATTCCGTGTACACTATGGCCCAGCAGTTCGACTTCTACAACGGCGGCGGGCTCGACATCTGCTTCATGGGCGGGCTCGAGGCCGACCGTTTCGGAAACGTCAACGCGCACCGCGGGCCCGGGGCATTCTCGGGGGTCGGCGGCTTCTCGAACATCACCTGCAACACCCGCACCGTGGTCTTCTGCATGACCTTCAACACCAAAGGCCTCAAGGTCTCGCGAGGCGATGACGGCAGCGTAGCCATCCTGCAGGAAGGCAGCGTCCCGAAGTTCGTCGGCAAGGTAAGGTCCATATCGTTCTCCGGCGAGAGCGCTGTGCGAAGCGGACAAAGAGTGCTCTACGTCACAGAGCGCTGCGTCTTCGAACTGACTGAGAAGGGCATGAAGATCCTGGAGGTGTACCCCGGGATCGACGCGCAGAATGACATAATCGAAAAGCTCCCGGCGGAGTTCGCCGCGGAGCTCGAAAAAAATATGTAGATCTCGCGGCATATATAAATGTCGCATGACAGGCGACCACACGCCTGTCTTTTTTTGTTACCCTCACATCGTAAAGAAGTTCACTGAACCGGTAAGGAGGGAAATACAATGAAAGAGAACGGAAAGAAAAGCATGGAAGTGGTGTTCATCCTGGACAGGAGCGGGTCGATGAGCGGCCTTGAGGCTGACACGATCGGAGGCTTCAACTCCACGCTGAAGAAGCAGAAGGAGGACCCGGAGGGGGTGCTTTGGTCGACGGTCCTGTTCGACGACAAGCATGAGGTGATCCACGACAGAGTGCCGGTCGCCGAGGTCCCAGAGCTCACGGAGAAAGAGTACTGGGTAAGGGGCTGCACGGCTCTGCTGGATGCGATCGGCCGCGCGATCCATCACATCAAGAACGTTCATAAATACGCGCGCCCGGAGGATGTGCCGGAGAAGACTCTGTTCGTGATCACGACCGACGGGATGGAGAACGCAAGCCGCGAGTACACCTACGACAAGGTAAAGCAGATGATCAAAAAAGAGACCGAGAAGTACGGCTGGGAGTTCCTCTTCCTCGGCGCGAACATGGACGCGGTGAGCGTCGCCGGGCGCATGGGCATAAGGCCAGAGCGCTCAGCGACCTTCATCAACGACAGCGTCGGAATCGAGAAGAACTACAAGGCGGTCGGCCAGGCGATGTTCAGCCTGAGGGCATGCGGGGCGATGTCGGACGACGCGCTGGAGAGCGTCAAAGAGGACTACGCCGAGAGAAGCGCGGGCGGCAGCGGAAAAGGCGGCATCCTCGGCAAGCTGAGGAAGCACTGACCCAAAGCGGATCGATACAGCAAAACAGACAAAAAACGGCGCGGGCCTGGCGGCCCGCGCCGTTTTTTTGATCCGCACACTTACGGGCGGGCCATCTCTGTTATCCTGCGCACGCTGGGCTGGTTCTCCAGGTCGGAAAGCGCGTCGTACAGAGCGGCGGCGCGCTCTGTACCTAGCACGATACCGGCGTAGGTCATGAATTTCTTGCGGAGATCCTCGTCGCTCATCGGATCGGCCATCATTCCGACCGCGAAAACGCGCTTGCGGAAGAACTCGCGGCCGTCTTTGAGGACGATCCGGACGTCAGCGGGGCCGAGGCCCTGGTCGTCGGGGACGTCATTGTATTCTTCGTTGATGTGCATGAAGGTGCGCTTGATGATGTTCTGGATCTCCGGGCGGAAGATGTTCTCCTCAGTGAAGCTGAAGGGGGTGAGCGGGATGCCGTGCAGGTAGAGGCCGGTGAGGAAGCCGACGCTGAATTTGGCCTCCTGGGCGTTTTTCGGATCCGGCGTCACAAGGTCACGCATGGCGGGAAGGCCCATCGAAACGTCGATCCGCTCTATATCCTCAGGCTTTATGGAGTTCTCGTCGATCAGCTCGGTTATGGAATCCATCGGGCGGTGTGTGCTGCTGCAGGAGGGGTATCTCTTGATGTCGAAGCCCACCTCGCAGATGTCCCAGTCTTTGCCGAAGTTCTCTACGATCGCGGTGAACTTACCGGTATCGTCGCGGAGCCCGGCGTATTCAAATATATATCCTTCCTTGCCCTCGAGGGCGGTCGGGGAGGAATCGATGCCGGCTTTGGCGAGGTAGGCGGCGCGCAGGCCGTCTTCGTTCGTCTTGCCGATGTGGACGCATTTGGTCATGATGCCGAAGTTCTCGCGCAGCCCTGAGACAAAGGAGGCGGCGATGCCTATGGCGTTCTGCACTTTTTTGCTGTCAAGGCCGAGGAGATATGAGACGCCGGCGGACGCACCGAGCGCTCCCTCGAGCCCCGAAGTGTGCCAGCCCTTTTCGTGGCACTCCCAGGCTATGATCCTGCCGATGCGGTTCTCGACCTCCTGGGCGATAAGGAAAGCTTTGATCAAAGTGAGCCCGTCCGCGTCCTGCTCTTCCGCCTGCGCCAGCACTGCGGGAAGAACGACTACGGAAGGATGGCCCTGGCCTGAGATGCCCGTATCGTCCAGCTCGTAGTCGTGGCCGGAGATGCCGTTCAGGAACGCGGCGTCGCGCGGCGAGAGCTTCACGCCGCTTCCGAGAAGGCTGCAGTTTCCGCCCTTCTGATAGTCGGGAAGGATGAGCTTGAGCGTCTGCCCGGTGGTGCCTACTATCATGGCAGCAAAGGTGTCGATTATGGCCCGCTTTGCGTAATAGACCGCCTTCTCGGTGAACTCGGGCGGGTCGGCGACGGATCTTGCCAGTATCTCACTTAGTGTCATGGTCTGCTCCTTTCATAAACGCGTTCATTCGGTGAAGCGGGTGAAGCTCGCGGCTTTCATCTCTTCGCATATCTGTTCTATGGTCCTCGCGGTCTTTTCTGTCTTTATCAGCCGGACGTCCGCCCGCTTCCACCACTCGCCTTCTGAGCTCCGGAGCGGCTGGTCGACCTGGTATCTCTTGAAGAACAGGGAAGAATCGTAGAATTCGTTGTTGAAATAGATGTCGACGAGGAAGTGGTTCATGCCGGCGCTGCTGGGCCGCTCTTTCCCGTCCTTTCCGTAGCGCTTCTCGGACACGCTGACCGGGAGCGAGAGGCCGGAACCGATATCGATGGCGCCGGATATGATGTTCAGCTTGTTGGCCTCGTCGCCCGGCTCGAGGCTGTAGCTCTTATACGGCAGCCAGATTCCGGGGTCATTTTTGTCTTTTTCATCGAGCCACTTTCCCACGAAGATGCCTTTGATCCGGATCTCGGTGGCGCCTTTGTTCTCGATGACGAGGGGGATGCCCTGCTGCTCAACACTGTCATTCGGGCCGTTTTTGTTGAAAAATACGAACTGGTTGATGACCGGGCTGTCCTGCGCCCTAAGGCCTAGCCGCAGCCTCGGCACGTTTTCTACGGCCCTGTCCTGGCTTCGGTCCAGAAGGGCGACGACCACAGCCGTCATGGTCGCGAAGCCGCCGATTATCGTCCCGGCGTACTGATGATACGAGTCCGCATCGGTATCGGGCGATCCTGCCGCGATCAAAAAGATCACTACCGCCGCGGCAAGCAGCACGCCGCAGCATATGAGCACTTTTTTGGTCAGTCTGTTCATGAAAAACTCTCCGATCGGAAAAACTGTATTAATATTGTAATTCTACAACCGCGGGCGCTCTTTCGCAACAGTTCCGCAAAGGTATCCGGTTGACTGATGAGAGGTATATGTTGTATCGTGGAGATAGGAAATGTTCACCGTACCGGCCCGCGCGGGCAGGAAGGAGCAGGCGATGAAGAGAAGAACGATAGCGCTGGTCTTGATCATGCTTATGATCTCAGGCTGCGTCCTGACAGGCTGCGGCAAGAAGAGCGGGAGCTCCGGAGAGAGCATCGCGGAGCATGCTGCCGGGCAGTCTTCGGAAGAGACGGCCGGGGAGCAGGCTGAAGAGACGGAAGAGGAAGGATCCGGGGAAACGACGGACGTCCAGAAGAAGGATCCGAAGGAAGA
>JAFWFF010000066.1 GCA_017515765.1 Bacillota bacterium
AAACATCCGCGGCAGGCCGATTCAGGCCTCCTGCGGCCATCCTTTCTCCGGGGATCATCCCAGAGGATCCGCTATCCTCGGCAGAGTCGATCCCCCGTGGGGCATTATGACTACCCGGGCGCCGGGCCCCTTCTCTTCCAGCGCCTTGTCAAAGGCCTCCTGAAGGCTTCCGAAGGGTTCCATGAACGCTTCCCTGACAAGTTCGTCAGTCATCTCGGAAACCATGAAGATCTTTGCTCTCTTCAGTACCATCCCGATCGCCGCGGCCTTATGCCCTCCGAGCCTGAATCCGGTGTGCACCCTTTTGATGAGGTCGTCCGGAGTCTCCGCCTCCTTCATCCACGCCTCAAAAGTCTTGTTGCCGAAACCTTCCGTGCAGGCTCCCGCCAGGATGATTATCCCTCCGTCCTTTACGACGTGTTTGGAATTGTCCAGGGCCTTCTGGGTCTGGTAGAGATTCGCGTCCTTCGGGAAGCCTCCCTGCGAGACGATCACTATATCGGCCTTCTCCGGGACCGTGACGCCGTAGAGCTCGTCGATGTATCCGCATCCCTCGCGGTGCGCTTTCACCGGGTCGCCCGCCACGGCTCTTACTATCCGCTTATCCTCGTCCAGGACCACGTTCAGGATGAAGTCCGCGCCGCAGAGCGCTCCGCCCTCCTCTATGTCATCCCTTATCGGATTATCCGCGATATTGCCCGCGCAGGCCTTCGGATCCACCATCATCCTGTGATCGTTCTGGATCGCTTCCGGCGTCGAGCAGCCCGGCATGATCGCTTTCAGCCCTCCCGAATAGCCTGCGAAATAGTGGTATTCCAGGTTCCCAAGCAGTATCCTCCGGTCCGCTTCTGCGACAGTCCTGCTTATATCGACCGGAGTCCCGGCTTTGGTAAAACCGAGGCGCACGCAGTCATCAGGGTCGCTGTCCTCGCAGGCTATCCGCTCATAGGCATATTCGCCTGCGAGCTTCTTTCTCTCCTCTTCCGTGTGATGACGGTGGCTTCCGAGAGCAAAGACCAGGGTGACGTCCTCAAAGCGGCATCCCGCGGCTTCCAGTTCCTCCAGCACTGCGGGCAGGACCTCTGCCGTCGGCATGGGCCTGGATATGTCGCTAGTCACTATGGCGATCTTCTCGCCCGGCTTTACGATCTCTCTTAAGCGCGGCGTCCCTATCGGATGCTCCAGGGCTTCTCTCACGCAGGCTTCACCTGTCAGCTCAGCCTCGATCTCATTGGCTTTGACCGTAAAGACCCTGAGGCTGTCCGGGATCACTACCTGCTGCACTCCGTTTCCGTAACCTATCTCATGGATCATCTTTCACTCCTTGCAGGACCCTGCGTTTTCCGTATCTTCTTCCCGCCTGTTCAATTCCGCCTCGACGCTGTTCAGCGTACGGAAGAACCTCTGAGTGGCTATCATCGGCCCGAAGCAGAGGCAGCCCAGCATATTCCACCAGAACATATGTCGCCAGGAAGTATGGGGACCTTCGATCCCGAGTTCTTCCGCCTTATCTTTAAGTTCCTCTGCGATCCTTGCCATCCACACCAGCGGATAGATGAAAAGGTCGGGTATACCCAGCAGATATGCCTGCCAGTACGGCCTTATACTGTGGCCCAGGACGGTCTCCAGCTCTTTCTGAAGCCCCATGGGCATGTATATCAGGAAGAACAGACCGGCCGTGAAGAAATCCGTAAAGCCCAGCCAGAAGCCATGTCTGTTCGTATGTTCAAACTTCATTCATCTCACCCGGGGACCGCTCCCCGCAGTTTCTTTATTACATGTACAAAGGACCGGCGCCGCCTCGCGGGCGGCAGCCGGTCCCTGAAGGCTTTTGATCAGCCTTTTAAACTCTGCGGCTCTTATTGATCATTTTCTCGGGTTCTTGATCGCGGCCTGGGCTGCAGCCAGTCTGGCGATAGGAACTCTGTAAGGCGAGCAGGATACGTAGTTGAGTCCGGCATTGTGGCAGAATTCCACAGATCTCGGATCTCCGCCATGCTCTCCGCAGATGCCGAGCTTGATGTCGGGCCTGGTCTGGCGTCCGAACTCGACAGCCATCTTCACGAGCTTGCCCACGCCTTCCTGATCGAGCGTCTGGAAGATGTTGTCCTTGAAAATGCCCTTGTCCTCGTAGGCTTTGATGATCGCTCCGGTATCGTCTCTGGAGAATCCGAAGGTCATCTGGGTAAGGTCGTTCGTTCCGAATGAGAAGAACTCGGCGTGCTTCGCGATCGCGTCGGCGGTGAGAGCTGCTCTCGGGGTCTCGACCATGGTGCCTACCATGTATCTGATGTCGGAGCCTTTTTCGGCCTTGCACTTCTCGGCGGTCTCAACGACGATACTCTTCACGTATTCCATCTCGGTGTCGATGACGGTGAGCGGGATCATGATCTCGGGAACGATGTCGTAGCCCTTCTCGGCCTTGACTTCGATCGCGGCTTCCATGATGGCTCTGGTCTGCATCTCGGCGATCTCGGGATACGTTACCGCGAGACGGCAGCCTCTGTGGCCCAGCATCGGGTTGAACTCGTGGAGCTCGATGGTAGCCTTCTCGATCTTCTCGAGAGGGATCCCGTACTGCTCGGAAAGGATTTTCTTATCCTCGTCCGTCTTCGGCAGGAACTCGTGGAGAGGCGGATCCAGCAGCCTGATGGTGACAGGCTTCTCTTCCATCGCTTCGTAAATGCCCTTGAAGTCGCCCTTCTGATAGGGAAGCAGTCCGTCGAGCGCTGCTCTTCTCTCCTCTTCGGTATCGGCGACGATCATGCGGCGGATGGCCGGGATCCTCTCCTCTTCGAAGAACATATGCTCGGTACGGCAGAGGCCGATGCCCTCAGCGCCGAAAGCCACTGCCTGTCTGGCGTCCACGGGCTGGTCGGCGTTGGTCCTGACTTTCAGCTGGCGGATGCCGTCCGCCCAGGTCATGATCTTTCCGAAATCTCCGGAGAGCTCGGGAGCGACGGTCTTTACCCTGCCTTCATAGACGGAGCCGTTGGAACCGTTCAGGGAGATGAAGTCACCTTCGGAATACACGGCGTCGCCGACCTTCATGGTCTTGCCTGCCTCGGATACGACGATCGCGGAGCAGCCTGCGACGCAGCATTTGCCCATGCCTCTCGCGACTACCGCGGCGTGGGAGGTCATTCCTCCGCGGGCGGTCAGGATGCCTTCGGCAGCTACCATGCCCGCGAGGTCTTCCGGAGAAGTCTCCTCACGTACCAGGATCGCCTTGTCGCCGTTCGCGACGGCGGCTTCCGCGTCCGCGGCGTTGAAGAAGATCTTTCCGCAGGCAGCGCCCGGAGAAGCGGGAAGTCCCTTGGCTATGAGCTTGGCGGCCTTCTCCGCCTCGGCGTCAAAGCTGGGGTGCAGGAGCTGGTCGATCTGCTCAGGCTCTACCCTCATGACGGCGGTCTCTTTGTCGATGAGTCCCTCTTCGACCATGTCTACCGCGATCTTTACAGCGGCAGCCGCGGTGCGCTTGCCGTTTCTGGTCTGGAGCATGAAGAGCTTGTTGTTCTCTACCGTGAACTCCATGTCCTGCATGTCTTTATAGTGTTTCTCCAGGATGCCGGCGACTTCCACGAATCTGGCATATACCTCGGGGAAGGTCTCCTTCATCTGGTCGATGGGCTGCGGCGTGCGGATGCCCGCCACTACATCTTCGCCCTGGGCGTTGACCAGGAACTCGCCGAAGATCCTGTTCTCTCCGTTGACCGGGCTTCTGGTGAACGCTACGCCTGTTCCGGAATCGTTTCCGGAGTTTCCGAATACCATGGACTGGACGTTTACGGCAGTTCCGAGGTCATCGGCTATGTGGTTCAGCTTTCTGTAGAGGATCGCTCTCTCGTTGTTCCAGGAGCGGAATACCGCTTTGATGGCCTCGAGAAGCTGCTCTCTCGGCTCCTGCGGGAAATCGTTTCCGATCTCGGCTTTATAGAGCGCCTTGTATCCTGTTATGACTTCCTTCAGGTCTTCGGATGTGAGTTCCACGTCCAGCTTGACGCCGGCTTTCTTCTTCTGGCCGTCAAAGATCTCGTCGAATTTGGATTTGGAGATCTCCATGACCACGTCGCCGAACATCTGGATGAAACGCCTGTAGCTGTCATACGCGAATCTCTCGTTGCCTGTGATGGCGGCGAGTCCCTTGACCGCGTCGTCGTTAAGGCCGAGGTTCAGGATGGTGTCCATCATCCCGGGCATCGAGAAAGGAGCTCCGGAGCGGACGGATACGAGAAGCGGGTTCTGAACGTCGCCGAACTTCTTGCCCATTACCTGCTCGAGCTCTGCAAGATGCTCGTACACCTCGGCAACGACTGCCTCGTCGAGCTTACCGCCCTTGGCGATATAGTCTTTGCAGGCGTCGGTAGTGATCGTGAAGCCAAAGGGTACCGGGAGTCCGATCGTGGTCATCTCGGCAAGGTTCGCTCCCTTGCCGCCCAGAAGGAACTTCATGTCCTTTGATCCTTCGTTGAAGGAATAAACGAATTTCTGCATTTTGGGGCCTCCTTTAACCTCTTGCGCGGCTCCTAGAAAACCAGCCGCTCTTCAATGTACTGTCTGACTTCGGAGACCGGGATCCTCACCTGTTCCATGGTGTCTCTGTCTCTTACCGTCACACAGCCGTCCGTCTCTGTATCAAAGTCCACGCAGATGGAGAACGGGGTACCGATCTCGTCTTCTCTCCTGTAGCGCTTTCCGATAGACCCGGATTCGTCGTAGTCCACATTGAAGTACTTTGAGAGCTCTTCATATACGGGAAGAGCCTTCTCGCCGAGCTTCTTGGAAAGCGGCAGGACAGCCGCCTTATAAGGCGCGAGAGCCGGATGCAGCCTGAGGACGGTGCGGACGTCTTCCTTGCCCTTGTCGTCCTTCAGGACTTCCTCGTCGTAAGCGTCGATCAGGAAGGCGAGCGCCACCCTGTCGGCTCCGAGAGAGGGTTCGATACAATACGGGACGTATTTTTCCTGAGTCTCCGGATCGAGATAGGTCATCTCTTCTCCCGAATACTCGGAATGCCTGCTGAGATCGAAATCCGTCCTGTCGGCTATGCCCCAAAGTTCTCCCCAGCCGAATGGGAACAGATACTCGATGTCAGTAGTTGCATTGCTGTAATGAGATAATTCTTCCGGGTCGTGGTCCCTGAGACGGATGTTCTCCATCTCCATGCCGAGCGACTTGAGGAAGTCGACGCAGTAACCGCGCCAGTACTCAAACCATTCCAGGTCGGTCCCGGGCTTGCAGAAGAACTCGAGCTCCATCTGCTCGAACTCCCTCGTGCGGAACGTGAAGTTCCCGGGAGTGATCTCGTTTCTGAAGGATTTGCCTATCTGGGCTATCCCGAAGGGGATCTTCTTCCTTGCCGTGCGCTGGACGTTCTTGAAATTCACGAAGATGCCCTGCGCGGTCTCGGGTCTGAGATAGAGCTGCGCGGCGCTGTCCTCGGTAACGCCCTGGAAGGTCTTGAACATCAGGTTGAACTGGCGTATGCCGGTGAAATTGCTCTTGCCGCATTCCGGGCACTTCACGCCGTTCTCTCTGATATACTCCTCCAGTTTCGCGTTGGACCATCCGTCGACGATCATCGGGGGAAGACCGTTCTGCGCGATGTGATCCTCTATCAGCTTGTCGGCCCTGAACCTGGCCTTGCACTCCTTGCAGTCGATCAAAGGATCCGAGAATCCTCCGACGTGCCCGGATGCTTCCCAGGTCTTCGGATTCATAAGTATGGCTGCGTCAAGGCCTACGTTCAGCCTGGACTCCTGCACGAATTTCTTCCACCACGCCTTTTTGACGTTGTTCTTGAACTCTACGCCCAGAGGGCCGTAGTCCCAGGTGTTCGCAAGCCCGCCATATATTTCTGAACCGGGGAATACATATCCCCGGTTCTTGGCGAGAGCGACCACCTTTTCCATGGTTGGTCTGATGTTTCTCATTTGTTAAGCGCCCTTTTCAAACTACTCGTCTTTCTTTTCTTTTCTGGAAGCCATCATGTCTCTGAAGAATCCGGCCAGGTCCTCTTTGTCCTCTTCCACCTTCTCGGCGGCGTCCTCGATCGCCTCTTCCGCTTCTTCCCTGACTTCTTCCACCTTATCTGCGAATTCTTCGGCAGCCTCTTCCGCGGCTTCCTTGAATTCATCCACAGCGTCAGCCGCTTCCTCTGCGGCGTCCTCAGCCTCTGCCTTGCCGGCGGCGACCTTTTCTCTGGCGGCGGCGATGATGTCGTCGACTTTGACCTTTGCCGCTTCCTTTACGTCATAGAACGCGTCCTTCGCCTCAGCGGCGTCCTCGCGGAGCTCTTTGGCGACGTTTTCCTTGAACTCTTCGAAATCAAAGTTCTCGGATGCGCCTTTGATGCGGGTCCTGGCCTTGTCGGCAGCTTCCTTAGCGGCATTCAGGACCTCTCCGCCCTTTTCCTTCAGCTCATCGAAGGATGCGGGAGCCTTTTCTTTCAGATCCGAGTAGAAGGCAGTTCCCTTCTCCTTGAGATCAAAGTACACGTCCTGGCCCTTTTCTTTGGCGTTGTCAACGAATTCGGCAGCCTTGCCGGTGAGGTCGACGGCGCTTCCGTCTTCCTTCACGAATTCGATATTGCACTTGAATCCGAAAGCGGCTGCCGCGCCTGCGATCATTCCCCAGGGAGCGATGACCGTGCCGAGGATCCCTGCCGTAAGCGGGATGTTCAGGAGGGTCTCGCCTTCTCTGGATACCACTATCCTCGTGACCTTGCCCTTCCTGGCCACGTCTTTCATCTAGCTGACCAGTTCGTCTTTCTTGTTGATGGTGCTTCTGGAAACTCCGCCGTCAACGGACTCTTCAATGGCGATTATCGCCTCGACCACGTTTCCGTCCGTAGCCTCGAGGGCTTCCTTGGCTTCTCTGTAAGTAACTCCGGTACGATCTCTTACGAGTTCGATCTTTTCCAACGTGATTTCCATTTTAACCTCCTTCTATAGCTCAAGCATGTTCTCGCTCTTCAGGGGCCTAAGGTCCAGATGATAGGCCATATATTCATGCAAGATTGTTCTGAGCTCTTTAGCCGTATCTTCGTTCAGGGTCACTTTTTCAAACGCCGAAAGCGGTTTTTTCACAAAATAACCCATCACTTTTACTATATCAAATCCGGGTCTGTAAATCAATGTTTCCTTCCCCGGTTTTTGTGGCTCGTTTTCCGTTTTTTCGGCGCAGGATCCGCAGATCATCCCGCCGTCTTTGACGCTGAACGCCGGGCGCTCCCCGAGGGCTCCCCCGCAGCGCGCGCAGGACTCCAGCACAGGCATCGAACCGAGCTCAGCAAGGAGCTTCACGCGGTAGGCGAGCGTCAGCGTTTCGCAGACCGGCCTGCCCTTCTCCCCGGCAGGCGCGTTGCCCAAAGCGGTAAGCAGTTCCAGGAGCAGGCTGAAGACCCGGGGCTCCGGAACGTCCTCCGGGATGAGCTTCTCCGTGAGTTCCAGGCATACGGACGCTGCCATGTATTTATCCAGGTCCTCGCCCAGGGAGTAATAGCTCTTCAGCACCTCTCCGCTGTTGAGGTTGTAGTATTCCCTGCCCTTGTACAGCTCGTATCTGCCATAGGTGAACGGGCGTATCGAAAGTGCCGCACGGCTCCTGGTGCTCCGCTCCGAAAGGCCGGTGCCTACGCTGATCTTTCCGTATTTCCTTGTGAAGAGGAGCAGCATCCTCCGCCCGTCGGCCGTCTTGACCTGCCGGAGGACCAGTCCTTCCGTATCAGTCTGCATTGCGCCGTCTCCCGGTCACTCCTGATCCTTGTATCCGAAATTCGCGATCGCGACGTCCGAGTCGCGCCAGTTCTCTTTGATCTTCACCCAGAGCCTGAGGAAGACTTTGGTGCCCAGGAGGCCTTCAATCTCAGTGCGGGCGGCTTTGCCGATGCCCTTGAGCTTGCGGCCTTCCCTGCCTATTATTATACCCTTGTGGGACTTTTTCTCGCAGTAGATCACCGCTCCGATGGAAGTCAGTCCCTCCTCCTCGCGGTATTCCTCTATCTCCACGGCCACTCCGTGGGGGACCTCCTCAGCGAGATAGTTGAGGAGCTTTTCCCTTATGATCTCGCTCACCAGGAAACGCTCCGGGTAATCCGCGAACATGTCCTCCGGGAAATACATCGGTCCCTCTTCCATCACGCCCGCGAGCTCATCGATGAGCTCTTCCACGTTCTTCCCGGTCAGCGCGGAAACTCCGAGCACTTTATCAAAAACGCCGAGCGCTTCATAGCTGTCGAAGGTCTTTTTGAACTCGTCCGGGTCCATCTTGTCTATCTTGTTTATGACCAGGAACTTCGGCGTATCGAGGTCTTTGATCATGTTGAAGATATACGTGTCGCCGGTCCCCCTCTCGGGGCTTCCGTCCACCAGGAAGAGCAGCGCGTCCACCTGTTTGAAGGTGTTGATCGCGGCCTGGGTCATCGCCTGGCCGAGCTTGTTCTTCGCCTTGTGGATGCCCGGGGTGTCGATAAAGACTATCTGGAGCCCTTCCCGGGTGTATATCCCCCTTATGGTGTTCCTTGTGGTCTGGGGTTTGTCGGTCGTTATCGCGACCTTCTCCCCCACTATGCAGTTCATCAAAGTCGACTTGCCCACGTTGGGGCGGCCGATGATACCGACAAACCCGGATCTCATATATGCTCCTCCAGTCTGAAGCCTTCGGGCAGCAGCTCATAGAGCCTGTATTCCTTAAGGCTGTCTTCGTCTTTTCCCGAGATCACTCTGAGGTCGGGAGCGAATTCGTAGAGGAACTGCCTGCAGATGCCGCAGGGCCAGGCGTCTTCCCCCGGCGAAGCAACGGCGATCGCTTCGAATTCCCTATACCCCTCCGAAACCGCTTTTACGCATGCGGTGCGCTCGGCGCAGATAGTGGCCCCGAGAGAGGAGTTTTCAACGTTTACGCCGGTAAAAAGCCTGCCGTCTTTGGTGAGCAGCGCCGCGCCGACCCTGAAGCCCGAGAACGGCGCGTAGGAGTTTTTGGTCGCGTCCAGGGCGATCCTGTACAGTTCTTTGTTATCCATTGCCTTCTGCCTTCCTTCCGCCTGTTCAGCGCGTGAGCTCAAGGGCCTGCATGATCTCTTCCTCAGCCGCCCTCATCTCGCTCTTCTCCTCGTCGGTCTCGTGATCGTATCCCAGGAGGTGCAGGACGCTGTGGGTGAAGAGATAGACCGCTTCGCGCGCCTCGGAATGCCCGAATTCCTCCGCCTGCTCGACTATCTTGTCGCGGCAGATCACCACGTCGCCGAGCGATATCGGTCCCTCATCCGGGAAGTCCTCGTCCGCCTCGAACTGAGGGAACGAAAGGACGTCCGTGACGCGGTCGACTCCCCTGTAGTCACGGTTGAGCTCCCTTATCTCCTCTCCGGTCACAAAGGTCACGGAGATCTCGCAGCGCTCCGAATCGATCTGCTCTCTTTCGAGGATCAAAGCGGCGGCTCTCTCCATCAGTCCCGTTATATCGCCGCCGAAGCGTTCGGAAACGGCCGAGCTTTCGTCAAATATCAGTTCCATGTCTCTCCTGTCCGCCAAAGCGCCTCAGTTTCTGCTCTTTCCGCTGTAATACTTCTCGTAAGCGTTTATGATCTTCTTCACCATCTCGTGACGGACCACGTCCATCTCCTTGAGATAGCAGAACTCTATACCGTCGACCTTCTTCAGTATCTTCTCCGCCTCTACCAGTCCGCTGGTCTTGCCCTGCGGAAGGTCTATCTGGGTAACGTCTCCGGTCACGACCACCTTGGATCCGAAGCCCATGCGCGTCAGGAACATCTTCATCTGCTCCCTGGTTGTGTTCTGGGCCTCGTCCAGGATTATGAAAGCGTTGTCCAGCGTTCTTCCGCGCATATAGGCGAGCGGGACCACCTCGATGGTCTCCTTCTCCTTCAGCCTCAGGGTGTTGTCCCTGCCGAGCACGTCGTAGAGCGCGTCGTAGAGCGGCCTGAGATACGGATCGACCTTGTCCTGGAGGTCTCCCGGAAGGAATCCGAGGTTCTCTCCCGCCTCGACCGCCGGCCTTGCCAGGATGATCTTCTGGACCTCTTTGTTCTTAAGAGCCGATACCGCTGTGGCCACCGCGAGATAGGTCTTTCCCGTGCCCGCCGGCCCGATGGAGAATACCACGTCACGCTTCCTGATCGCGTTGACGTAGGTCTTCTGGCCGATCGTCTTGGCCTTCACCGGCCTTCCTTTGGTGGTGAAGCAGATTATGTCCTTGCTGACGTTGCTCTCACGGTAGGACTGGCCCTCTTCCGCGAGCGAGATGATATAGCTCACCTTCTGGGAATCCAGCGGCTCGCCGCTTCTCAGGACCTCCATGAGCTCCGTGAGCACTCTGCCCGCGAGATCCATCTTCTCGCCCCTCAGGAGCAGATCGTTGTCTCTCTGAAATATCTCAACGCCCGTCTTTTCCCCAATAAGATTGAGATTCGCGTCGAGATTCCCGAACAGTTCGCGCCTGTCTATGTCGTCAAAAATCGTAATGCGTTTGAAACCGTCCCGGTCTGTCATGTGTCAAAAAACCCCTTTCGCGCGGCGCCGCGCGCGCCGCGTTCTTTTACTTGATGAAAAGAGACAGGCAAAGCCTGTCTCTTAATCGTTTGTTCAGCTGAGAAATGCAGTCACGGCTTCCCTGACGGCATTGCCATCGGCTCTGCCCTTGAGTTTTCCCATAACGGGTCCCATGAGCTTGCCCATATTTTCTTTGCCGCCCGAAATGCCGAGAGCCTCGGCGGTCTCTCTGACCACCTTCGCTATATCTTCGGCGCTTAACTGCTTGGGCAGATACTTCTGCAGGATCGCGATCTCGGCTTTATAGCCGTCAGCAAGATCGGTCCTTCCCGCCTTTACGAAGTCAGCCAGTGCGTCGGTGCGCATCTTGACCTGCTTCTGCAGGATCGCGAGCACTCCTTCATCAGTCAGCTCTTCTCTCTTATCCACCTCATACTGCTTGATCGCAGCGCGTGCGAGGCTGATCGTGTTCTTGGCAGTTTCGTCGTGGGCCTTCAGGGCCTCCTTGAAATCAGCCATAAGCTGCTCTTTGAGAGTCATTAGTATCTTCTCGCTTTCTTTCTGGCCGCCTCAGATTTTTTCTTTCTCTTTACGCTTGGTTTCTCGTAGTGCTCTCTCTTTCTGACCTCAGCCATGACGCCGTCTCTGGCGCATGATCTCTTGAATCTCTTAAGAGCGCTCTCCAAGCTCTCGTTCTCGCGGACGATTACCTGTGCCATTCCTGTTTCACCTCCCGTATAGATATTTTAAAGCAGTGAACAGCACTTGCTGTAACGAAAGGATTATACTCTCTTTCTCACGTCACCGCAAGAGAAATTTTCAGCGGTTTTTTCGCTGCCGCGCGCGCTCTATTTCACGCTCTTCTTCCGGTTCACGCGGTCGAAGATCAAAGGATACACCCCTACCACCACGAACAGTATGACCGTGTAGCGGGCCGATCTTACGAGGAACGCAGGCAGAGTCGACGAAGCCAGGAACGCCGCGTCAAAAGGCATCTTAAGAACGTAGTTCAGGCCGAAGTACAGGAGCAGTCCTCCGAGCATCCTCAGTATGATCTTCAGAACGTTTCTGGTGCCCTTGAAATTCACGAACTTTTCCTCGAATTGCGACCCCAGGAAGAAGCCTGCCATTGTACCGAGGGAGGTGAAGTAGTCGTCCGTCCTGCACCAGATGACGCCGGTCAGGGCTATAAGGAAGAGCGCCAGGCGCAGCTTCCACTGATCTTTCACGCCGCACTGGAGCTTTGATAAGGCAAAGACCACTATCGCGCCGCAGATCCACCCTGCCAGCACGTCCGTCGGATAGTGTACTCCCAGGAGCACCCGGGACACGCCCACGAGGAAGGGGGCCGCTATGGCTATTATCCAGAGGATCATTGACCGGCGCTCGTAGGCGGCTATCGACCCGTAGACGCACGCCGAGTTCATGGAATGCCCGCTAGGGAACGACCAGCCCTGTGCGGCTATATCGTATACGTCCGCGTCCGCGTCCACAGGCTTCAGGCACTCCACCCCGTCGAGATCAAAATACGGCCGGCGCCTCAGTACGACGTTTTTGATCATCGGGTTCAGCGTCATCGCGAACACTATGTTGGTACCCACGAACTTGCCGAGTTCCTTGTTCCAGCACCAGTAAAGGAAGCCCATGATCGCGATGAGGAGCATCTCCTCTCCCAGCATCGTGAGCACGGAGGCGACCGTTACAGCCGCGCTTCCCATTACGCTCTGCAGCCAGCGCATCAGAGCTTCTTCGAATCCAAAATAGAAAGTATTTCCCATAACTATCCTCAACTGTTCTCCGACTTTTTCTTTCTTAACGCTCTGAGGTCGTTGAATTCTTCAAACAATCTTTGACCGTTTTTTCTGCACAGATCGTCGAGCGTTTCCAGAAGATAAAAGCACTCTTCCAGCTTCTTCTCTTCAACAAGCCTTCTTATCTCGCCGCTCCCGAGCACCTCCGCTATGAACAATCAATCTCCGCCTTCCTCGATGCGGCATTTTACAGATCCACAATAATGTTCGAACTCAGAGCTGTCGAGATGCACGGATTCCATAAGACTGTCCATAGAGACCCCTAAAGCCCGCGAAAGCTTGAAGACTGTATCCGCGGTACACCTTCTCAGGTCCCTTTTCCCTTCCGCGATCTCGCGCAATGTGGAATATGGGATCCCGCTTCTCTCCGACAGCCGGTATAGAGACATCCCATTTTTCCTTAGCATTTCATTGATCGCCATGGGTATATGTACTCCTTTCACGACGATTATAACGGTGCACCGTTATAGTGTCAAACGACGGTCCCCATTAAAAAGGCAAAATAATTTGGTACCGAAATATGTTGACAGCCGGCGCGGGATGTGTTAGCATTACTTCGGTACCAAAACAATTTCGCAGTAATACACCTTTAGAAAGGAGATACATAACATGAACAAGAGTTTGGACGAAAGACTTTTTGAGCAGCTCATGAGAGCTCCTCACGCGATAAGGAAGACTATGCTTGAGAGCAGATCCGGCGGCGAAGGGCCCAAGGGCCCCGGCTGCCGCGGCGGACACCGTTTCATGCCGCCCCGCGGACCCGAGGCTTTCGGCGGCCATCACGGCCCCGAAGCTTTCAGAGGCCATTGCGGTCCCGAAGGTCCACGCGGCCACATGGGATGCCGGGCTGCCGATCCGGGACGCGAGCACGGCCCCGGCGGGATGCACGGCCCCGGCGGGATGCGCGGCCATGGGCCCGCATTTATGAGGGAGCGCCTTCTGGGAGTCATCGCGGGCTATGAAGGCGGAGTGAGGCAGAAGACTCTCACTGAAGAACTCAGGATCAACCCCTCCTCCGTATCCGAGATGATATCTAAGCTGCAGAACGACGGATATGTCGAGAGGACCGTGGATCCCGAAGACAAGAGAGCCACACTGATAGTCCTGACGGAGCTCGGAGAAGCCAGGGCGGCAGAGCTCGAGGACGAACGCCAGGCCAGGTTTGCGAACCTGTTCTGCGCTCTGACTGAAGAAGAGAAAGAACAGCTCATCGCCCTGCTTGAGAAGCTGACCGCACCCGCTGAATGAGTATTATCGTTTAGCCGATAAAAATACCGGCCCCGCGCGGATGACGATCCGCAAGGGGCCGGCTTTTTTGCTTTATGAGGGGTTCCTTCCCGGAGCTGTTCCGGGCGTGCCCTGCTATTCCTCGTATACTATCGGGGAGTCGGCGTTCTTCCTGATGCTCTCGATCCCGTTCAGGCAGCTCTTCTTGGCCTTGTAGCCCTCGCCTGTCGCGATGATCTGGCCGTTTTTGGCTTTCAGGCGGAAGCGGAACTCGCCGGCTTTGTCTGTGTATACTTCGAATTTCGGGTTCTTGCAGGCCTCGAATTCCTCAACGGTCTGGTCTTCTACAGGTGCTATCGGCGCGTTGGTCTTTACGCTCGCGATGCCGTTAAGGCAGGAAGCCTTGGATTTGTAGACCTCGGAGTTCGCGATTATCTCGCCGTTCCCGGCCTTGAGGTCGAATTTGATGCCGGTCTTTGTCTCTTTTACTACATATTTGCCCATTTGTTTCTCCTTCCCGCGCCGCAGCGTGTTATCAGCTTTCGCTGTCGTTTTCTGTATATTCAGAATAATACTTTTTGACCGCGATTGTCAACCTATTCCACTATCTCGATCCTGCCCTCTACGTGCGCGTCCAGGCCCGGATGAGTCGCGAAGTACTCCTCGATGATGTTGTTCACGCTGGTCGCGACGATCCTTGGTTTGCGGTTCTCCTCCACTTCGGCGCGCGGCACTCCCATGAATTCGTCAAAATTGGAATAATGGTAATTCTGGAGGCCGATCTTGATCCGGTCATCGTCACGTATCTCTTTATCGTTGAATGTCAGCTCCTCGATCATGTGGGTGGACTTGCGGTATTTGATGTGGACGCCCCTGGAGAACTGATAGAACTCGGTCTCCCCTTTCCAGGCGTCGTCCCTAAGGATGTGCTGCACCATGCGGCGGAACTGGGACCCCGTGACCTCCACCATCCAGAGCGGGTCGTCAAAAGGCGTGTTTTCCAGCAGTTCCCGGTATTCGACTATCGGTCCCATCTTCTCCTTCCTGATCGATCCGGAACCGAACATCATTATGTCGTATGAAGCTTCATCTGCCATCACGTCGGCGTACAGATTTCCCATCTCGGTCTCCTGCTCCCTCAGAGGATGGGTGAGCTCGCGCTCGAACCTCGTCACGACGCGCTTGTACTTCTGGTCCGTGACGTCTTTATACTGGTCGAGGAGGCTCTGCATGACATGGTCGTTCTCCGCGGTGTCCTCGTCGATAGGGATGCACTTCCAGTTCCAGCGCTCGATCTTTTTGTTCTCCTTGTCGTAGAAGATGTCGAAGCGCCCCAGGTAGTCCGTCCCGGTGAACGCCTGGACGATCGGGATGCCGTTAACCACCGCGGCTTTGTCCATATACGTGTGCGAATGGCCGCCGATTATGATGTCTACCCCGTATTCCTTCTTAAGCTCTTTGGCGAGCTGAAGGTCGTTCTCGTAGCCTATATGTGTAAGCAGGACGGTAAGGTCGGTATCGGTCGTGCGGTAATTGTCGCAGATGACCCCTATCTCCTTCGCCGCCCTCTTCATGTTCACATAGGATCCGATGATCTTCTCGGATTTGGTCGAAGACAGCACTTCCTGGGTCAGGATGCCGATGAAGAGTATCTTCACTCCGTCGACCATAACGTTGATGTAGGGAGCAAAGAGCCTCTTGTTGTTGACCGTTATGAAAAGGTCAGCGTTGATGATCGGGAAGTCGGCGCACTTTTCAAGGAACAGAAGGTGCGCGAGCCCGTAGTCGACCTCGTGGTTGCCGAGCGAGACGACGTCAGGCTTCATCAGGTTGATCATGTCTATCGTCGAGATGCCCAGGTACTCCTGGTCGATGATCGAGCCCCTGAACATGTCGCCTGCGATCGCGTATATGG
>JAFWFF010000067.1 GCA_017515765.1 Bacillota bacterium
GACGTCCTCGACCCGGCTCTTCTCAGACCGGGCAGGTTCGACCGCCAGATCGTTATCGGCATCCCGGACATCAAAGGCCGCGAGGAGATCATCAAAGTCCACTCCAGGAACAAACCTCTGTCCGAAGAGGTGTCTCCGACCACTATAGCGAGGCGCACACCGGGATTCACTCCGGCCGACCTTGAGAACCTGCTGAACGAAGCAGCTTTGATCACAGCCAGGAGAAACGGCCGCAAGATCAGGATGGCCGAGATAGAGGAAGCCACCACCAAGGTCATGGCGGGACCCGCCAAGAAGAGCAGAGTGGTGAGCGAGGAAGAGCGCAGGCTGACGGCGTATCACGAAGCAGGCCACGCGATCGTGATGAGGAGCCTCCCGGGTTCCGACCCCGTACACCAGATAACCATCATCCCGAGAGGAGCGGCAGGCGGATTCACCATGCAGCTCCCCGAGAAGGACAAGGCCTACGAGACCAAGACCGGAATGCTGAACTCCATCAAGCACCTGCTGGGCGGACGCGTAGCGGAGCTTCTGGTCCTGGACGACATAAGCACAGGCGCGAGCAACGATATCCAGAGAGCTACAGAGATCGCCAGAGAGATGGTCACGAGGTACGGATTCTCCGAGAAGCTCGGACCGGTCAACTACGCTTCCTCCGAGGAAGTGTTCCTGGGCAACGATTTCTCCTCCAAGAAGTCGTATTCCGAGGAAGTGGCTTCTGAGATCGACCACGAGATCCGCCGCATAGTGGATGAGGCTTTCGAGGAGACCAAACGCATAATCAGCGAGAACATGGACAAGCTCGAGAACGTCGCCAAGGCGCTTCTTGCCGTAGAGACCCTCGACGGAGCCCAGTTCGAAGACCTGTACACCGGCGCCAAGACCGCCGAACAGGTGGAGCGCGAGGTAATGGAGAAGGAGGCCGAGATAAAGCGCGTCAACGAGGAAGAGGCTGCCGAATCCCAGAGGATCAGGGAAGAGGAGCAGCGCCGCATGATGGAGCAGGCCCGCATGGAGGACCCGAACAACAGGCCGCCCGGAGAGCGCGGATACGTTGACGACATAGTACTTGCACCGTTCGGCTACCAGAGGCATGCAGACGAGCCGGAAAACAAAGACCGTGAAGGAAGCGAGGGACCCGCGGACGGCGGGGACGCCCCGGAGGATAAAGAGTAAGGCGGCATCCTTATGAACAAAGATTCGAACCTGGATCCCAAAAACGATCTGATCTATAACGCGGTACACAATCTTCTGGACTTCGAAAAACACCGCAGCTTTCCCGAGGCGCTCAGGGCAGCCGCAGAGAACAACGCCTTTCAGGTGGTTCTGATCTCGCGCGACTTCAACCCCGTGCTGGTAGTCGAGACTAGGTATACCACTTCGGTCGCCGACGCTGTGAGACGCCTTCAGAAGCATGAGAACACCGAACGCACCAGCTTCTATTCCACCCTTGACGTGGAGGGCATCCTCGCGTACTGGGGGACCATCATCATCGAGGACGAGGAATACTTCCTTCTGATCGTTGACAATGAGGAGCGGTACTCCCCGCTTGAGATCACCAAGCTCGCGAACATCATCGAGCTCGCGATCGGCATGTGGAAATACCATCCGGAGCGCAACATAAAGTCCGAGTTCATCAAAGCCCTCGTGCGCGGCAACCACAACATCGCGTACACCCTGAAGAGCGAGATGGACATCGACCCGGACGACATAGTGAGCGTGTTCTTTGCCCGCGGCATAAACAATGCCGAAGCCAGGGACTGCATGGAGCGCTTTGAGCATTCCTGCGGCGGAGAGGTCCTCTGCATAAACGAAGGAGACGAATCCTACGGGATAATCCTTCGCGGCAGCGGGCAGCAGGCCGACGGCGAGAACGCTGAAACTTCGGGGAAACACGCATGCCTCGGGCTCTACTCCGATCTTAAGGAACTGGAGCAGTCGGACGAGAAGAGCGTGCGCATCTATCACTATACCGGCGTGTCCGGGATAGAGGAGGCTTCAGACGGCTTCCACCTGATCAAAGAGACCAGGCCCTTCGTCGGGACGGTCTTCCCTTATAAGAGAGTGTTCACCAAATACGAACTGGTCCTGGTCAGCAACTGCATAAACATCCAGGTCCAGGGAGGCATGATAAAGAACAATTACGCGGCACTTCTGGCACCGTTCCGCAAAGAGATGGGGGAAAACAAGGCGAGACAGCTTCTCGACACCCTGGAGACCTTCGTGCTCGACGCGGGCATGAACAGCAGCAACACTTCGCAGTTCATGGGGATCCACGCGAATACTGTACAGTACAGGCTCCGCAGGATCAACGAGGTGCTGGGCGCAGACATAACCGGAAACCGCGTGATCCCAGGCCTCACCATAGCCCTCGCCCTTGACCGTATGGAAAAGGTGGTAAAGTGATCCTCGCCGGGAAGGTCATCCTCGCGCCGATGGCCGGATTCACGGACCTTTCCTTCCGCACGGTCTGCGCGGAGATGGGGGCCGACGCGGCCTGCTGCGAGATGGTGAGCGCCAAAGGCCTTTACTACGGCGACGCCAAGACGGAGAAACTGCTCAGCATCGGCGAGCGCGAAGCGCCCTGCGGTTTCCAGATCTTCGGCCGCGAGCCTGACATCATGGCCTGGGCGGCGGAGAAACTGGACCGACGCGGCAACGCTTTCCTGGACGTAAACCTTGGCTGTCCCGTGCCCAAGATAGTGAAGAACGGCGAGGGCTCAGCGCTCCTCAGGGAACCCGAGCTCATCTACCGCATCTTCAAAAGCCTTAAGGAGGCGACCGGAAAACCTTTGACCGGCAAGATCAGGACCGGTATCCAGGGCGCGCCGGAGGAAGCGGCGGTGATGGCCGCGCAGGCTATCGAGTCCGCGGGCGGAGCAGCGGTAACGGTCCACGGCAGGAGCCGTGAGCAGTATTATTCCGGGAAATGCGACCTCGCCGCGATCGCGAAGGTCAGGGCTTCGGTTGGCATCCCGGTGATCGGGAACGGAGATATCGAAAGCTTTGACGACGCAGTGAGGATGATGCGCGAGACCGGCTGCGACGCTGTGATGGTCGGGAGAGCCGCGCTGGGAAACCCATGGGTCTTCCGCGAGATCAAAGCCCGCGCCGCGGGCATGGCGCTTCCCGAAAGGCCTTCGGCAGAGGAGATACAAGACGTGATGATCCGCCACTTCGACAGCATGGTAAGCGAAAAAGGCGAGTACTCCGCCGTGAGAGAGATGCGCAAGTTCGTCCCGAAATATCTCAGGGGCGTCCCGGGCAGCGCTGCGCTGAGGCGCGAAGCCAACAACATCGGATCGGGCGATGAGTTCAGAAAGCTCATCGGCTCGCTAAAATAGGAATCAACAGACATTTTTCAACAGGGAGTCTTTCTGCGGCTCCCTGTTTTGGAAACTTTGAACAGGAGAGTCAGGGCTTATGGAAATGAGAGAGAAAAGAGGCTTGTTCGAAGTCCTGTCCGAGACGCTCACGGATCCCTTCTTCCTGAGGGTGAGCGGCAGGACAGAGGAAGACGTTAACGAACTGCTCCGGGCCAGCCTGGGCCGCGAGATGTGCGAACGCTTCTTCAGATACGGCCGGAAGTCTTCCGGCAGGTTCGACTGCGCCAAAGTCGAGGACATAGCCTGCGAATACATAAGAGAGCTCCGCGAAAGGCCTGAAGGCGGCTGGTGCAGGCACGTGATGGATCACACGCTTTCGATGATGTTCCCGGAAAGCCACGAGAGCCCTGTGCCCGACAGCGAGTATCTGGGAAGCGGGCGGCTCCTTTTCAACAGGATCCTGAGGGCACTCTTCACGTGGGAGAGGGAAAAGATGTCCTTTGATCCAACGAGAGACGTCGTGCTCCTGGCAGAAGACGAGCTATACGGCGCGACTGCAGACGAGTACAGGAGGCTCCTCAGCCTGACGGACGCCGGATACGTCTACGAGATGATGCGCATCGCCGCGGACATCACCCCATTTGACACCCTGGGGCATATGGCCGGAGTACACTACGTCGCCATGCACGCCGCGAGACAGCTCGCAATGACCGACGTCCCGGTGGACCTTCCTTTGATCTCCGGCGCCGCGATAGGCCACGACATCGGCAAATTCGGCTGCCGCAAGAACGAAGAGCGGAGGGTGCCATATCTCCACTACTATTACACCGATATCTGCTACGAAAAATACGGCCTGCCCCGCATGGGCCACATAGCCGCGAACCACTCCACCTGGGACCTCGAGCTGGAGAATCTTTCCGCGGAATCGCTGCTCCTGATCTACGCCGACTTCCGCGTCAAGAGCGGAAGGGACGCGCAGGGGAAGGAGACAGTCCGCTTCCTGTCGCTCCAGGAGGCCTTCGACGTCATCCTCGGAAAGCTGGACAACGTGGACGCGAAGAAGGAAGCGAGATACAGGAAGGTCTACGCCAAGCTCGTCGACTTTGAGGCGTTCATGAGGGAGAAGGGAGTGATCCCCGAGCTCCCGTCCATACCGACGCCGGTAGTCCCCGAGCCCCGGCCCGTGGTCCGCGAGAGAGTCCTGCTGGACGGGAAAGACGTGGTCGACCAGCTCAAGTTCTCCGCGATAGACCACAACATACGCCTGATGAGCATCCTGAACGTCGACGGCGAACTGGCCAACCTCATAGAAGCCGCGAGGAGCGAGTCCGCCTGGAAGAACGTCAGGACGTATATAGGCATACTTGAAGAGTATTCGACATATTTCACCGAGCCGCAGAAACTCATGACGTTAAGGTTCCTCTACGAGCTCCTGGCCCATAAGGACGGCGACATCAGGACCCAGGCAGCCGAACTCATGGGAGTCATAATCGCCGGCTTCAACGTGAAATACATGAAGGAGCTCCCGGAAGGGGTGACCCTCCCGAGGCAGGAGAAGACCAATCTTTCCCTTACCGACGAATACGTCCAGAGGATAATCTATCCGGAGCGCCGGTTCACGGAGCAGCACAAGCAGTGGATGAGGAGCAGCATCAACAGCTTCTTCTCGTCGCTCATCTCAGCGGGCAAGCCTGAGGACCGCTGCGACTACGTGGACGCTTTGCTCCCGTACTACGGCCCCGAGATCAAAGAGGAGGAACTGTCGATCTTCCTCCTGAACCTCTTCGGAAGCATCGATACCGAAGACTGCAGCGACGAAGTGCTCGAAGCGGTGGGGCAGCACATAGACGCCGGCCTCGACGAGGCATCCCCCGCGATCCGCATCGCCGCTCTCAGGGCCCAGAGACACCTTCTGAACGGCGCGATGAGCGAGTACGAATACTTTGACCGCCTGTCCGACATCCTGGGCATGGCGAAGAACGCAGAGGGATTCGCTGAGAATCAAAGCGCGATGTTCCTGGATGACCTTAAGATGGGCACCCACTGGATGATAAAGATAGCCAACATCGAGCTCATGAGATACCACAGCCGGATGAGCGAGGACACGGGCCTGATCCTCCACCTCGGGACCCACCTCGTCAACCTGCTGAAGGTGAACGAGCGCATGGACGTCAGACGGGCGGCGGGGGACACCCTCCTTTCTCTGATACCCCGCCTCCCGGACGCCCAGCGGAACGAACTCGGGGTCGAGCTCTACAACGGCCTCGAGATCGGGGAGCGCCAGTTCGCCAAGCATGTGCCTTTCTATCTCGGAAAGCTCAGCCTCTCGCTTCCGCCCGCGGAATTCGACGAGATGATAGATTCGCTCGAGCTCGCCATAATCAAGGCAAATACCAAGGTCGCGGCCTTCATGATAGAGGCGATAGGAGTCATCCTGGAAAACTACCGCGAATACGAGGAGAGCTGGCCTGAGGACGTGTCAGGCTATGATCACGAAGGAATGAAGCGCCGCCTCATGTACATGATGATCAAAGCCTACTCGCATTTTGACGAGCAGTTCAGCCGCGACGCGTTCCGCTGCATAGGCCAGCACGTGTTCGCCGAATGCCTGATGCCGGAAGCCGACAAATACATGCTCTTCATCCACAGCTGCAAGAAGATCCTCATGCTCCTCGACGAAGGAGCGGACGAGGACCTGAGCTTCTACAGCAACGCGGCGGGGCTGAACCATATATACAGATACATAACAGCCAGGGAGCGCGAAGGCGGGTTCGCTTTCCCGGAAAGGAAGCAGGTCTGCTTCTATCCGGGCACCTTCGATCCCTTCAGCCTCGGGCACAGGGCGGTAGCGGTCAGGATAAGGGATCTGGGATTTGACGTATACCTCGCGATCGACGAGTTCTCATGGTCGAAGCACACCCAGGCAAAGCTCCTGAGGCGCAAGATCGTCAACATGTCGACCGCCGGAGACGAAGGCCTCTACACCTTCCCGGACGACATACCGGTCAACATCGCGAATCCGAGGGACATAGCGCGCCTTAAGAGCCTGTTCCCGGGCAAAGAACTCTTTGTCGCGGTGGGCACCGACGTGATAGAGAACGCATCCGCTTACGCGCTGGAGCCGGGCGAGAACACCGTGCATTCGCTGAACCACATAATCTTCGAGCGCAATTCCGGAAGCGCCTCGTATCTGGATTCCGGAAGGACCCTGAAAGGCCGCGTCATCACGCTCGCGCTGGACAGATATTATGAGGAGATCAGCTCCACCAGGATAAGGGAGAACATCGACCTGAACCGCGATGTGTCCAACCTGATCGACAGCACCGCCCAGGCGTTCATCTACGAGCACAATATGTATCTCCGCGAGCCGACCTACAAGCACGTGCTCGAGGCCCGCGAGATAGTGATCGACGAATTCCGGAAGCGCGGCGAAGACAGCCTCGCCCCGATCGCGGAGAAGATCGCGGCCATGGGCAAAGACCCCGCCTGCATCGCTGAATACGTGGGCGAGAGCGGAGTCAGGACCATAAGCATAAGGGACATATCCGGAGAGACCGGGGAGGAGACGGTGGTGGGATACGCCGCGTGCAGGAAGATCGGGACCAGGGACCTGCTTTCCGAGTTCCACGACGCCGGTATAACCGCACATATAAGGGAACACGCCGCGGGCTCGATAGCTTCGATCGGCTTCCTCTACGCGGACGCGAACGGCCGCGTGACAGGGATGTCCCAGATGATCATCACCGAGCTCCTGACAGAGCTCATAGCGCGCGACTACACTTACGCGGTCTATGACCCGGTCGAGCCCGAAACGGACGACCTGATGATCCGCGCGCTGAAGAAACAGGGCTTCGTACACATCGGGAACGGCCTGTACGCCGTCAACATGAGGTCGCCGATAGTCATCTTCAAGGACGTCGAAACGGTGATCAAAGCCCCGCTCAACAAGAACCCTGAAGTCCTGAGGGCGATAGAGGAGGCTCACGACAGGCTGCTTTCGGTCATGGCCGAGCTGTACCCGGGCAAGCTACTGCTCTCCTTCAACACCAGCGCCATCCAGAACAAGATCATCAGCAAGATGACAAGGCTGAACGGCGTGTCCACGGTCGCGACCCCCGGCGAAAGAGGGCCGTATATGGCCGTGCCCTTCGGCAAGGCTCTCGGAGACGTGCTGATCCCGAACACCGTGACTAAGACCCTGGTGGTCGAGAAATACTTCAACAGGCTGGTCAAAGGCTTCACCATAGCGGAGTCCCCGGGCCACTCGCCCCTGGACACCCAGGTGAAGATGATCAAATCCTTCGGAAGGCCGGTCGTCCTGATCGACGACCTCCTCCACAAGAGCCACAGGATGAACAAGCTTGGGCCGATCCTTAAGGCGAACGGGGTGGAAGTCATGGAGGTCCTGGTCGGACTTATGACCGGGAACGCGATGGACCGCATGGAGGCGGCCAATACCAAGGCCGAGAGCGCTTACTTCCTCCCGACGCTGGAGCTCTGGCTCAACGAGAGAGACTGCTATCCGTATATCGGCGGAGACAGCCTTGAATCCGCCGGCAAGAGGGGCCTCCGCCGCGGGGCTTCCGCCAACCTCATCCTGCCCTATATCAAGCCGGGCTTCCTCGGAAGGGCGGAACAGGAGAACGCGGCGTTCATCTATTCCGAAGTCTGCCTGAGGAACGCAAGGCATATCCTGAAGGTGCTCGAGACCGAGTATCAGAAGGTGTTCGGCCGGAAGCTCACCCTGAAGCGCCTGGGTGAAGTAATGACCATCCCAAGGATCCCGGAGGTGGACCGCGGGGTGTCGTTCGACGAGAATATGGAACCTACAGTGTTCATTGACAACGATCTGGAACGCCTTGCGAGGCTGAAATGGGGTTCGTCATGATCAAAAGATACAGCATCTGCGTCGTCGGGGCAGGCGACGTGGGAATAAACGCCGCCCTTGGCTTAAGGCTCATGGGCGGGGACATACTGAGCGGGATAAGGATCTTCGATCCGGACGCTAGCGGGCAAAGAGGGCAGCGATGGAGCTCGGGCAGGTCGACTGGCCTGCCGGAGCGGGCCTTCCCGCGGTGGCTGCGGCTTTTTCGATGGATGAGGTGTTCGCGTCGGACGTGGTGCTCTTCACCGCGAGCCGGGGCGTGCCCGGGCTCGGGTCGGGCGTTGCGGACGTGAGGCTTGCCCAGCTCGAGGCCAATGCCGGGATCGTGCGGATCTACGGAAAGGAAGCGCGGGAGCGCGGCTTTGACGGATACTTCTTCATCATGTCGGATCCTGTCGACGATCTCTGCAACGTGATGCTGAGGTCGTCCGGAATGGATCCGGGAAGGATCAGGGGATTCGGACTCGGCGTCATGAACGCGAGAGCCAGGTACTACGCGGAGCGAGATCCGAGGTTCGCGTCCTATCTGACAGAGGGAAGGGCTTTCGGCCAGCACGGCGAAGGCCTGGTCCTCGCCAACAGTATAGCGGACTACGACGACGGACTGTCCCGCGAACTCACTTTGCTCGCGGCGAGAGCCAATCTCGAGGTGAGGGAACTGGGCTTCAAGCCGTTCATCGCGCCTGCCTTCTCATCCGGGGCGATCTCCGTCCTCGAGACGCTGAGGGGAGGATGGAACTACGGTTCTGTCTATATCGAGAGGCCTGAAGGCGGCTCGTTCTTCGGGATGCTGAGCAGGCTCACACCTGACGGGCCGGAGTGCGAAGAAACTGCGCTTCCGGAGGCTTTGGCCGGGCGTATCGACGAATCATTCAGATCGCTGATCGAAAGGGATAAAGACCTATGATCTATGTTGTAAGACTTGCCAAGGACGCGCCTATGTCCGAGCGCCTCGAAGGCGTGCTGCGGGTTGCGCTTATCGGCAAAGAAGTGAGATATGTGGATACTCTTCCTGAGTTTAAAGCCCTGACCGCCGTGGGGACCAGGGGAGCGTTCCTGTTCGCCGTGAGCCTTCCTGAGAGCGGCTTCTCAGTCAAATGGACCGAGCTGATGTCGGTGCTGGCGGAGAACGTGAACGCTCTTGACGGTTGTTCGGGCGGGGTCGTGGTGGACGGCAGGGGAGAACTGTTCACCAAAGATATCGGACGCCGCCTCATCTTCCTTGCGAACAGAGCCGGCTGCGCCTTCCCCGGAAGGCCTCTGGTCGAGGCGACGGGCGAACTCTACAATTTCAACACCGTTTCCAGGATCAAAGGGATCGACAA
>JAFWFF010000068.1 GCA_017515765.1 Bacillota bacterium
GCCTTTCACTGCCCTTCTTCACAGCCTGCCCTTCCTGATCAGCATGTATCCTTCCGCGAGGAGAAGCACCAGAAGTATCGCGGTGTAGTAATAGTACGTATCGTTGTAGAGCACCGCGCGGCCTTGGCTCCTGCCCGTCGAGCTGCTCGTTTTGATGTAGCGGACGATGCTGTCGACCCTCTCCGGGGAAGTCAGATGGATGTAGTCGACCCCGAGGTCTCCGGCTATCTTCCTGAGGTTGGCCTCGTCGATGCGCGATACCGCGCTCCCGCCGTTCTCGTAGTCGTAAACAAAGCCGCCGTAGCTGTCGCTCATCTTTCCGCCTGACTCGGTGCCGAAGCCGAGCACCGCGCCTCCGTCCACCAGCTTCCCGAGCTCCGCGAACGACTCAAGGCTCTCTTTACCCGTTATCTCCCCGTCGCTCATGAAGAAGACCACAGTCGTCTTGTCGTCCTTCTTGTCCGACGACTCCAGGAGCGATCTCATGTCGTCATACGGCGCGTTGAGGGAAGTCCCGTTGGCGTACCAGATATCAGGCGCTTTGATCGTGTCGAAGGCGTCCTTCACCGACCGCTTGTCCTGGGTGAACGGCGCGAGTATGCGCGATCTGTTGTCGAACCTTACCAGGGCGAAGCTGCTGCCCTTAAGGTCAGTCATTATCCTGTCGGCGGTCTCGATCACCCCGTCCATCCTGGGGTCATTGCCGTCGTAGTCCTCGGCCCACATGCTTATCGTCGTGTCCACCACGAAGAGGACGTCGACGTTTTTGGTCTCTATGTCGGCGTCGTAGTCTTTGGTCATCGGGCGGAGGTTTATCATGAAGATCAAAGCGCAGACCGCCGCCACCCTGAGGATGGATACTATCTTGTCGCTGACCTTCCCCTTCTTCCGGACCGTTATGAAGATGTAGACTCCCAGTATCGCCGCGAGGACCGGGAGCGCCGCGGCGACAGGTATCACAGGATTCGTCACCATGGCTTCACCTCTTAAGCATCAGTCCCGTTACGAGCAGGCCGGCAAGGCAGCAGAAAAGCGCGATGATGAGGCCGACCGGCTTGTCGGTCATCCTCGTCACCGTGATCTCGTCCACCTCCAGAGCCTCCTGCCGCTGGATATCCTTGACTATATCTTCCGTGGTGAGGTTGGCGCTCTGCTCGTAGTATTCGCCTCCAGTCACCGCTATATTGTTCCTGAGATCCGACTTGTCAGCGTCGTAATCCCTGTTGTTCCCCTTATTGAACGTCTCGCGGTCCGGGAAGATCGCGAAGACCGTCACGTCGTTCTTCCTGCAGAGCTCGCAGGCCTCCTTCAGCTCGACCAGCGGAGTGGAGATGTTCTCCTGCGCGTTGTCCGTAGCCATGATTATCGCCCTGGTGCGCTCCTCGTCCCCGAGGCTCGGGAAGCTGTAGAGGCAGGCCGCGAGGCCCTCGCCTATGAGGGAGCTCCCCTTAAGGTGATTGTTGATCAGGGTCCCCGCGTCGTAGTAGTCCAGCTTTTCCCTGAGTTCGGCGTACTCCTCCCAGCCGTCGTCAGGCACGATGATGTAGCCGTCCTCGTCCACCATGTCCTCAAGCTCGATCTGCAGCCCGAAATACGTCTTCAGCTCCTCCAGCTTCTCGTTCACGAAGTCGTAGTCGTCCGTGAGCGGAACGTAGAGCACGGTGGAGGTATTGAAAACGGTTATGCCGAAGCGGTCTCCCTTAAGGTCGCCTACCACGTCCTTAAGGCTCTCCACCAGGTCGTAGTTCAGATAGCAGATGGAATACGAGACGTCGAGGCAGATGAATATGTCGCGCTTTTTGGTGCCGCTTGTGACGGTCTGGGTCTTGTAAGGCCTGGCGGTCAGTATGAGCGAGAGGACGATCGACGCGATCAAAAGGACCTCCGCGAGTATCAGAAGGACGCGCCTTATGATCATCCTGCGCCTGTATTCGGGGAGCCCGCGGACGAAGTCCGCGTTCGCTGCCCTGGTCCCTCCGGAGTACTCGGTCTTCCTTCTCTTCAGGAAATGCATCGCGGAGATGAAGGCGGCGGCGATGATGATCCCGAAGATCACGATGCGGGGGTGCATCAGTACCATCTCGTGATCACCCCCCTGGTCCGTTCTATCGAAGCAAAGCCCTTCATCCGCGTGCTGCGCGCGAATTCCGGGGCGTAGTATTCCTCGATGAGCTTGGTGAGCCTGGGCATGTTGAGCTGGCGGATCTCATAAAGAGTGTAGTTCTGGACGCGGATCCCCGTGACTTCGAACACGAAGTTCCTGATTATCGCGCTCAGGGTCTGGAACGCCTGCCTTACGGTTATCTCTTCGCGCCCCAGCGCTCCTTCCACGTCAAAGAGTTCCCTGAGATAGCGTTCTTTGATCTCGGGAAGCATCTTTGCCGGGGGCTTTCGGATCCTGATCTTCCTGGGTACCTGGCCTGCTCTCGCGCGCCGCACCCTGAAGAAGATCTGGAGAAAGACCGCCCCTATGATGAGTATGGCAGCGAGCCACGCCCATATTTGCAGGAACGCCATAGGCGCCTGGAGTTCAACGGACGATTCCATTCCTGTGCCTTTCGAAAAGGTCTATTATTCCGGGTATTATCTCATCCTCGCGGGCGAGCTTCAGCATGCTCACCCTGTATGAATTGAAGCGTTTCTCAGCGCCGGCGTAGACTGCCTCCCGCGCGCGCCTCTCCGCCTCCGCGAGCTCTTCTCCTCCGAAGAGCAGCTCGCTCTCGTATCTTTCGTTGTCCACGTCGTAGACGTTCCCTCCGGTGAGCCAGGCGTCGTCCAGGCTTATCACCAGAAGGTCGTTGTTCACGATGACCTTCCTGAGAAGGCTCTCGTCTATGGCAGAGACTCCTGCCTGATCCGTTACCGCGACTATGATCATGCGCCGCCTGATGTTCTCCGCGGCGTAGTCCAGGAGCTCTTTGACGCCCCTCGGCCCCGCGGTCCCGCTTCCGGCCTGTTCAGGCCCTCCGATGCCGCGTCCCGCTGTGGACATCAGCTCCTCGAAATGCCTCCCTCCCCTTCCGAAGTCGGTAAAGCAGAGGCCGTCCGTTCCTTCCATAAGGAGCGCGTACTCGTCGGAGCCCTGGTTCACAAGATAGGCTATTACCCCCATCGTGTCCGCCGCGAGCTTCGCCTTGTCCTCGCCCGCGCTGGTGTCGGCGAGCATCTTGCGGCCGGAATCCAGCACGAAAAGAATGTTGTGGCGCTTCTCGGCCACATATCTCCTGACCAGCAGTTTCCCGGTCCTGGAAGACGCCTTCCAGTCCACGTCTCTCACATTGTCGCCGGTCACATATTCCCTGAGGTCGTCAAAATCAAGGCTCCGCCCCTTATATATGGACCGGAACTCCCCGTCCAGTATATTGGTGCTCACCTTGCTCGAATAAAGGGATATGAATGCTTTGATCCTGGAGAGCTGCTCGTAGTTCATGGAGTCCTGATGCCCGATACCAGTTCGTCGATAACGTTTTCAACGGTGATCCCCTCGGCAGCCGCCGCGTAGGAAAGCTGGATGCGGTGTCTCAGGACCTGGTGCCTTATGGCCTTCACGTCCTCGGGTATCACATAGTTCCTTCCGTACATCAAAGCTACCGCCTTGGCGACTCTGAGGAATGCTATGGACGCTCTGGGGCTGGCCCCCATGCGGACGTATTTGGCGGTGGCGGGCGAAAGGAAATGCTGCGGATCGCGCGTGGCGTTCACTATCTCGGAGATATAGCTTTTGATCGAGTCGTCCACATAGACCTTCTCAACTATGTCCTGGACTTTGTCGACGTCCTGTATGGAGAGTTTGGCCTGGCGCTTCGCTGTGATCGCCCCGGACTCTATGCGGCTCAGCACCTCGACCTCCTCAGCGGGAGTCGGATAGGTGATGGTCTCCTTCAGCATGAACCTGTCGGTCTGCGCCTCGGAGAGCGGATACGTGCCCTCCTGCTCGATCGGGTTCTGGGTGGCGAACACTATGAACACGTCGTCCGGCATCGGATACGTGGTCCCGCCGATGGTGACCTGCTTCTCCTGCATGGCCTCAAGCATAGCGCTCTGGGTCTTGGCGCTCGACCTGTTGATCTCGTCCAGGAGCACGAAATTCGCGAATACCGGCCCGAGTATCGTCTCGAACTCCCCGGTCTTCTGATCAAAGACCTGCGTGCCGACTATGTCGCTCGGCAGGAGGTCCGGCGTGCACTGGATCCTGGAGAACTTGCCGTCGACTGAGTTTGCCACGGCCTTCGCCGCGGTGGTCTTGGCGAGTCCCGGAACGGATTCTATCAAAACGTGCCCGTCCGCTATGACTGCAGCGACAAGCGCGAATTTCAGCTCTTCCTGGCCTACTACCCTTGACGAGAAGTAATCGGCCATCTCGCTGATCACCTTCTGCGCGTAATTGAATTCCTTCTCGGTTATGGTGGATCTGTTTTCCATTATTATCTCCTTGAAACGCTCCTGTTACAGGACCTTCTCCATCCCGTATTTCTGGACCTGCATGCCGCAGCTGTCGTAGAAAGCCTTGGCTCCTTCGTTGAACGCCCAGACGTTCAGAGTAATGTTGTAGAAGCCCTCGTCCCTGGCGTATTTCTCGACGTGCTCGAAGAGCCTGCGCCCTACTCCCTGCC
>JAFWFF010000010.1 GCA_017515765.1 Bacillota bacterium
GTGGTGCTGGGTCCTGCGCAATGAGATGCCGCGAACCTTGTCAGGTCCGGAAGGAAGCAGCAATAAGTGGATTTTCCCATGTGCCGCAGACAAGCCTTCTCCATTCCTGCGGAGCTGTCAAAGGGCGATCTTTATGAGCAGAAACGGCCGCGTCCGGACGCGGGCCGAGAGGTATCCTGATGTACCAGGCACTGTACAGGACCGAGAGACCGGAGGATTTCAGCCGGGTCCTCGGCCAGGAGCACATAGTTCGAATACTGAAGAACCAGATCAGGAACGGCACGACTACCCATGCCTATCTTTTCTGCGGCACCAGGGGCACCGGTAAGACCTCCCTCGCCAGGATACTGACCAAGGCGGTGAACTGCACCGGGGAAGGCGAGAAGCCCTGCTGCAGGTGCGCGAACTGCAGGGCGATCCGCGAAGGGAATTTCATGGACATGATAGAGATCGACGCGGCCTCGAACAACGGAGTGGACAACGTCCGCGAGCTCCGCGAGAGCGTCAGCTATCCGCCTGTCCAGGGCCGCAAGAAGGTATATATAATCGACGAAGTCCACATGCTGTCGCCCGCGGCATTCAACGCTCTTCTCAAGACGCTGGAGGAACCGCCCGACAACGTGATGTTCATACTCGCGACCACTGACCCCCAGAAGCTCCCCGCGACCATCCTCTCCAGATGTCTCAGGATGGACTTCCACAGGATCCCCGCGAGGGCTCTTGCCGAACGAATGGGAGAGATCTGCAGGTCGAGAGGGGTCGAGGTCACGGACGAGGCGCTTCAGATCCTCGCGGCCGCTGCTGACGGCTCGGCGAGAGACGGCCTGAGCATTCTGGACCAGTGCCTCGCAGGCTCAGATAAAGTCCTGGACGCCGGGGATGTGATCGAGTATCTGGGTTCGGCGCCGACCGGGTTCTTCATGGATCTGACGGATTGCGTGACCAAAGGCGACGCCGCCGGCGCGTTGGTGATGCTTGACCGCATACTCCGCGAGGGCAAGGACGTTAAGCAGCTGATGGCTGACTGGCTCGCGCATTACAGGTCTCTTTTGATCGCGAAATACGTGAGAGAACCGGGAGAGATGCTCGGTGTTTCGGCCGAGAAGGGGCAGAAGCTCGCCGAACAGAGCCGCGGCATCAGCTTAAGGGATCTGAACCGCGCGATAGTTATGGTCGCCAAGGTCCTGAACGACGCGAGATACTCGACCCAGCCGAGAGTTTTGATGGAACTCGCCATAGTGACTCTGGCCGGCGGGGAAGGCACCGCGCCCGAGACAAAGCCTCAGAGGCAGGCCGCAAGCCCCGCGGCAAACCACGAAGCCGCGCCCGTGCGCAAGCCTGCTGAGCCCAGGCCTGCGGAACCAGAACCGGCCGCCAGGCCTGCGGAACCCGAACCCGTCCGGGAAGCTCCGGTCGTTGACGCCGAGCTCCCGTGGAACGAGCCCGGAAGGACCGCCGGGCAGGAGAAGAACCCCGAATCAGAAAGGACCGCCGGGCATGAAGAGGCCACGGAGCCTGAGATGGCACCCGAGCCCGAGATGAAAACGTCGGCTTCGCCCGCGGAGATCTGGGAAAGGATCTGGGACTTCATACCCGATGGCGGAAGCTTATACATGCTGAGAGGCAACTCACGGCTCGCCTACATCGATGACAAGATCATGGAGATCCAGGTCGACGGGGATATACTCTATCAGATAGCCGAGCGGAACCAGCAGGTCTTCTCAGACGCTGCCAGAGAGGTGATCGGAGCGGGCCCGAGGGTGATCCTGAAGAGAGCCCCGAAGCAGGCTCCGGCGCAGATGAGCTTTGTCGACCTTTCCGAAGGCGCGGATGAAGGAGCTGACGGCGGACAGCCGGACGATCTGGAAGCAATAGCCAAAGCGCTCGAGGAGAAGCTTCACATAAAACCGACTATAGAGAAATAAACATGCAGGAGGCATAAGTGATATGGGAAAAGGAATGAAGGCCGGAAAGAAGCCCAAGACCAACAGGCCGATGGGCGGCGGCGGAAACATGCAGAAACAGCTCCAGCAGGCTCAGGCGCTCCAGAGGCAGATGGAGCAGATGCAGGCTGAGCTGGAAGAGAAGGAATTCAGCGCGACCGCGGGCGGCGGAGCGATAGAAGTCAAGGCGAACGGAAAGAAAGAGATCCTTTCGCTCACCATCGACAAGGAAGTCGTGGACCCCGATGACGTGGAAATGCTCCAGGATCTGATCATCGCGGCGGTCAACGAAGTGATGCGCCAGGTCGACGCCGCGTCCGAGTCCGAGATGGGCAGGCTGACCGGCGGGCTCAACATCCCGGGGATCATGTAGCAGTCCGGGTACGGTACGGCGATGAGACAGTACGCTAGGCCCCTGGCAAAACTGATAAGCGAATTCTCCAAGCTTCCGGGCATCGGCGACAAGATGGCCCAGAGGCTCGCTTTTCACGTGCTCTCCCTGGAGGACAAAGAAGCCGAGGCTCTCGCGGACTCCATCCTCGAGGCCAAGCACACGATGCACTACTGCTCCTGCTGCGGCAATCTGACGGATAAGGACCCCTGCAGCATCTGCAACGACCCCTCGCGCAGGAACGACGTGATCTGCGTGGTCGAGAGCCCGAAGGACGTCATGGCCATGGAGCGTGTCCGCGAGTTCGACGGGAGGTACCACGTGCTCCATGGAGTGATCTCCCCGATGGAAGGCGTTGGCCCGGAGGACATCAATCTGAAGTCTTTGATAGTGAGGCTGCAGGGGAGCGACGTGAAAGAGCTGATCATCGCGACGAACCCCAACATCGAGGGCGAAGCGACCGCAATGTACATCGCCCGCCTCATCAGGCCGTCCGGCATCAAAGTCTCCCGCATCGCTAACGGCATACCCGTGGGCGGCGACCTGGAGTACGCCGACGAGGTGACACTCCTTAAGGCCCTGGAAGGCCGAAGGGAGATCTGAGTGGCGACAGCCGGACAGCTGGATCTGAGTGGATGGAGCCGGATAGCGAGGGTGGTTTTGCCTTCTTTTTAACGATTCCACGGCGGAATCGTTTTTTATTGTGGATTACCCCCTCAGACAAGGCCCTGGGAGCAGGCGGCGAGGGGGGGAATCGGCTGTTTTCTCGCGATTCCACGGCGGACAGGCCGCTTTTTGGCAGAAACCACCTCTGAAACGGGGCCCCGCGGCTAAAAGGCCCCCGCCAAAGCATCTTGCTGCAGCCCCCCGATACAATATAAAAACCGCCGCAGTCGTTGAAATTTCAACGGCCGCGGCGGCATGCACCAATTAATAATGTATTCAGGCTATCTCTCTATCGCGAAGTGGGCAGCGAGCTTCTGCAGAAGCTCGATTATCGGCAGGTGCTGGGGACAGACGCTCTCGCACTGGCCGCAGCCGATGCACTGGTCGGGTGTCCCGCCGGTCTCGCCGAGCTTGCGGTAGCTGATGATGGTTGCCGTCCAGCCCTTCTCGTCGAGCTTCTCGCGCATGTCTTCGTTGTAGATCGAGAAGTATTTGGGTATCGCGATCTGCATGGGGCATCCGGTGGTGCAGTAGGAGCAGCCGGTGCAGGCGATGGCGGTCTGCTCGTTGATGATCTCCGCGGCTTTGGCGCAAAGCGCGGCCTCATCGCCTGTGAAGCCGGTGAAGGACTCCATGAAGGAGGTGTTCTGGTCCATCTGCTCCAGGCTGCTGGAACCTGAGAGGACTGCCATGACTCCCGGAAGGTCCGCACAGAAGCGGAGAGCCCACGCGGCGGGAGGCACTGAAGGATCAAAGTCCCTGAAGAGCTTCTCGGCGTCGGCGGGAAGCTTGGCCAGCGTGCCGCCTTTGACCGGTTCCATCACTATGACGGGCTTGCCGTGCTTCACGCAGACTTTGTAGCAGAGACGCGACTGGATCCAGGGGCTCTCCCAGTCCAGATAGTTGAGCTGGAGCTGTACGAACTCCATCTCCGGGTGTCCGGTGAGAATGTCATCGAGAACGTCTGCCTTGTCGTGGAAGGAGAAGCCTACGTGCTTCACCAGGCCTTTGGCCTTCTTCTCTGCGATCCATTCGAGGCAGCCGAGCCTCTCGTGCTTAGCCCAGCGGTCAGCCGTGATGCCGTGCATGAGATAGTAATCAAAATATCCGGCCCCGGTCTTTTCAAGCTGGGTGTTGAAGATGCGCTCCATGTCCTCCGGCGTGTCGAAAAACGCCGAATGCAGCTTGTCGGCCAGGGTGAAGCTCTCCCTGGGATAGCGGTCCACCAGGGCTTCTTTGACGACGTTCTCGCTGGCGAAGTCGTGATACATCCAGGCGGTGTCGAAATAGGTGAAGCCGCGCTCCATGAAGAGGTCGACCATCTTCTTCACCTGTTCGACGTCGATGGAGGTCTGGTCCGATTCATCAAGCAGTGGCAGCCGCATCATACCGAAGCCCATCTTCTTTGCGGGTCTGAGATCCATATCATGATTCCTTTCCGATAAAAGTCTGTTACTCGAAGTCTATGCCCATCGTCTCGAGCAGGATGCCCGTCATGACAGCCGCGGCAGGCTTGAGGACCTCCTGCGGGGGCAGGAAGAACTCACTGTGCAGCGGATGGAAGGGTTCTCCCGGGACTCCGGTGCCGATGTTGACGAACGTTCCCTTCGCCGCGTTGGAGAAGAAGGCGAAGTCGTCGGCTCCCATGCTCGGCTCCGGCAGGAGATGCACCGCGTCGCTGCCGTAGAGCTTCGTTATGACCTTCTTGGCGATCTCGGTCTCTGCCTGGTCGTTGATCAAAGCCGGGAATGACGGGAAGTTCCAGTCGAACTCGACCTTGGCGCCGTGGATCTGGGCGATCCCTTTCGCCATCTTCATGAGCTGCCTCTTGGTGGTGAACATCACGCCCGGGTCGAGCGCTCTCACGGTTCCGAGCAGTTCTACCTGGGCGGGGATTATATTGTTTATCTCGCCTCCGTGGATCGACCCGAAGGTGATGATGAGAGGCGTGGTGGGAGCCGTATGTCTGGTGATCAGAGTCTGTACCGCCATGACTATCTCGCTCGCGCAGACTATGCTGTCGGTACCCTGGTCGGGATGCGCGCCGTGGGTGGTGGTGCCTTTGACTGTCATGCGGAAGTCGCTCACCGCAGCGTTCATCGGGCCGGCTTTGGTCGCGAAGGTGCCGATCGGGTTGTTCGGGTCGACGTGGAAGCCGAAGACTTTCTCGACCTTCGGGGACTTCATGCAGCCCTCTTTGATCATGCGCTCCGCTCCGCCGACGGTCTCCTCGGCGGGCTGGAAGAACAGCTTGACGGTATAGCCGCGGGCTGTGATCTCCTCCTCTATATCCTTAAGCATTATCAGTATCGCGAGCCCCGAGGTCACGTGGACGTCATGCCCGCAGGCGTGCATCACTCCGGGGTTCTGGGAGGCAAACGGCGCGCCGGTCTCCTCCGTCATCGGAAGGGCGTCCATATCTGCCCTCAGGCCTATGCCTCTGGGTCCGGAGCCCACGCAGGCGACGATGCCGTATCCTGCGAAGCCGGTCTTGTACGCGATCCCGTGCTTGTCGAGGACCGACGCGATGTATCTTGCCGTATTCTCCTCATTTTCGCCGAGTTCGGGATGGCTGTGCAGATAGGCGCGGATCTCCGCGGCCTCTTCATATACTGCGTCTACTCTATCAAATATCTTCATGCCTTTTCACCTCCGGTTCAATTGTATCATATCGGACGCCGGTTTGTGGTATAATATAGTGTAATTCTCACGGAGGTATTCAGATGAGATTTGTGATTCAGCGGGTCACGGAAGCGAGCGTGACGATAGACGGAGAGGTCTCCGGAGCGATAGAGAAGGGCTTTCTGGTACTCATCGGAGTGTGCCGGGACGATACGCGCGCCGTGGCGGACAAGATGATCAAAAAGCTCCTGGGCATGCGCATCTTCGCGGACAGCGAGGGCAAGACCAACCTGAACCTGGAGTCGGTAGGCGGGAGCCTGCTTTTGATCTCCCAGTTCACTCTCTACGCTGACTGCAGGCACGGGAACAGGCCGGGCTTCACCGACGCGGGGGCGCCGGACATGGCGAGCGGCCTGTACGAATACATAATAGAACAGTGCAGGGAAGGACTGAAAGGCGGAGGCAGGGTAGAGCGCGGAGTCTTCGGAGCCGACATGAAAGTCAGGCTGCTGAACGACGGGCCGTTCACCGTGATACTTGATTCGGAGGACTTGAAATGAGCGAACTGATCGTAAGAAGGGCATTGAGCAAAGACATCGACGGCATACTTAAACTGCTCGAGCAGGTCAACCTGGTGCATTTCCACGGCAGGCCGGACCTGTTCAAGATGGCAACAAAATACAGCCGCAGGGAACTCGAACACATAATAGAGGACAACAGCACCCCGGTGTTCGTATGCGTGCCTCCGGAAGACGAAGAGCTGCCTGAAGGGAGCCCGAAACACCCGGTCCTGGGCCACGCGTTCTGCATAAGGCAGAAGATCGGAAACGCCGTCCTGGCCGAGATCATGACCCTCTACGTGGACGACATCTGCGTAGATGAGAACGCGCGCGGGCAGGGAGTAGGGCGCAGGCTCTTCGAGCACGTCGAGAAATACGCCAGGGACGAGGGCTTCTACAACATTACTCTGAACGTCTGGGCGTTCAACGAAGGAGCCAAGGCTTTCTACGACAGCTGCGGCATGCAGGTCCAGA
>JAFWFF010000069.1 GCA_017515765.1 Bacillota bacterium
CAGGCTCGTGGAGATATCGGAAAGGGAAAACTCAATGAGTGAAGAGACGTTCCGGAGACTGTGGGGTGACGCCCTATGATGGAAGACCTGGCAATGCAGATGCTGGAGATAATCATGAACAGCGTCCACGCGGACTCCCGGGAGATAGAGATAAGGATAGTGGACAGCGAGGCTGAGAACCTGGTCTCCATGACCGTGTCGGATGACGGCAAGGGAATGAACAAAGCGCTTCTCCACAGGGTCACGGACCCGTTCGTGACCACCCGCGAGACCCGCAGGATAGGCATGGGCATCCCCTTTATGAAGGGCCTGACCGAGCAGTGCGGAGGAAGGTTCAGCATGAGGAGCCGGCCTGGAGAGGGCACGATCCTCACCGCCACAGTGCAGAGAGACCACATAGACACTCCCCCGATGGGAGACCTGGGCGAGATGATGATGAACTCGATCCAGGCGGACGAGAACATAGACTATAAATTCAACTACAGGACAGATAAAGGCGAGTTCGCCTTTGATACCCGGGAAGCGCGGGAGATGCTCGACGGAGTCAGCCTCTTGGAACCGTCGATCCTTCTGTGGCTCAGGGACTATATCCGCCAGGGCGTCGAACAGGCGCGCACAGGCGGGGAACTTACGGATCGGTCACAATAGATACAGCTGCGTGGAGGGAAAAGATGAAAAGTTTGGAAGATCTCAGGAGGATGAGAGAAGAGGCGCTGAAACGCGTCAACGTCCGCGAAGGCGACAAGGACTACAGAGTGGTGGTCGGAATGGCGACATGCGGTATCGCAGCAGGCGCCCGCCCCGTCCTCAACAAACTGGTCGAAGAAGCCGCAGCAAAGAATTACAACTGCACGATCACCCAGACCGGATGCATCGGGATGTGCGTCTATGAGCCGATCGTCGAAGTCTACGGCAAAGACGGCGCCCATACGACCTATATCCATATGGATCCGGAGAAGGCAGTACGCGTCCTCGACGAACACATCGGGCAGGGGCACGTGGTAGACGAGTATACAGTCAACGCTGTGAAGAAATAAGGAGATATGCCAATGTATCGTGCAAACATACTCTGCTGCGCGGGTACAGGCTGTACCGCCAACAGGTCGCAGGAACTCTATGAACAGTTCAACGAGGCGCTGAAGAAATACGACCTCGACGCCGAAGTCAAGGTCATAAAGACCGGCTGCTTCGGACTTTGCCAGAAAGGCCCGATCGTCGCGGTCTATCCGGACAAGATCTTCTACGCCGGCATCAAGCCGGAGGACGCCGAGCGGATCGTCGCGGAGCACCTCTACAAGGGCCGCCCGGTGACCGAGCTCCAGCTCAGCGAAGAAGACCTCGCCACCAACGAGACCGTATATGACATCGACAAGATCAAATTCTACGAGAAGCAGAGGCGCATAGTCCTCAGGAACTGCGGAAAGATCAACCCGGAGGACATCCAGGAGTACATCGCTCTCGGCGGATACGAGGCTCTCGGAAAGGCCCTGACCCAGATGACCCCGCAGGAGGTCATAGACGTGGTCAAAGCCTCCGGCCTGAGAGGCCGCGGAGGCGCGGGCTTCCCCACCGGCAAGAAGTGGCAGTTCGAGGCTGACCAGCCCGGCGACGAGAAATACGTGATCTGCAACGCCGACGAAGGCGACCCGGGCGCGTTCATGGACCGTTCCGTCCTGGAGGGCGACCCGCACTCGGTGCTCGAGGGCATGGCCATCATGGCCTACGCCGTAGGCGCCCACCTCGGATACATATACATCCGCGCAGAATACCCGATCGCGGTCGCCAGACTCAATATAGCGATCGACCAGGCGAGAGAACTAGGACTCCTCGGCAAGGATATCTTCGGAAGCGGATTCGATTTCGACATCGAGATCAGGCTCGGCGCCGGCGCCTTCGTGTGCGGCGAGGAGACCGCTTTGATCGCCTCCATAGAGGGCAAGCGCGGCATGCCTTATCCCAAGCCGCCGTTCCCGGCAGTCGCGGGCGTCTGGGGCAAGCCGACCAGCATAAACAACGTCGAGACCCTGGCGAACATCGCCCAGATAATCGACAAGGGCGCGGAGTGGTACGCGTCCATGGGCACCGAGGGCTCCAAGGACACCAAGGTCTTCGCTCTCGGCGGCAAGATCAAAAACACCGGCCTCGTCGAGGTACCGATGGGAACGACCCTGCGCGAGATCATCTACGAGATCGGCGGAGGCTGCCCGAACAACAAAGCGTTCAAGGCTGCCCAGACCGGCGGTCCTTCCGGCGGATGTATTCCGTCCGTTCATATTGACACACCCATTGACTATGAGAGCCTGCAGAGAATCGGCTCCATGATGGGTTCCGGCGGACTCATCGTCATGGATGAAGACACCTGCATGGTAGATATCGCCAAGTTCTACATGGAGTTCATCTGCGAAGAGTCCTGCGGCAAATGTTCACCCTGCCGTATCGGCACACACCGTCTGCTGCAGATGCTGGACGACATCACGACCGGCAAAGCGACTCTCGAGGAGCTCGACAAGATCGAGGAGCTGGCAGCCCACATGAAGGTCTCCTGCCTCTGCGCACTCGGTCAGACGGCTTCCAACCCCGTCACCTCCACACTCCGCTATTTCCGCGAAGAGTACGTCGAACACATTGTCAACAAGAGATGCGCTGCCAAGAAGTGCAAAGAGCTTCTGCATTATCAGATCGATCCCGACAAGTGCAAAGGCTGCACGCTCTGCTCCAGGAACTGTCCTGTGGGCGCCATCAGCGGCACGGTCAAGGAGCCTCACCATATCGATATCGATACCTGCATCAAGTGCGGTCTCTGCAAGCAGAACTGTAAGTTCGATGCCGTCTATATGGAATAAGGAGGGATGATAAAAGTGAAAAAAATGATTAACTTAAAAATCA
>JAFWFF010000070.1 GCA_017515765.1 Bacillota bacterium
ACGCTTTTGAGCAGCACATCACCAACGCCCCGGGCATGGAGCACGTGCGCGACATGGTGAACGGGCCGATAATCCCGACCCCCGGCGCTGTCATGGAGGCGACCAAAGTCCTCTACGACTGCCTCGGCGACCTGATGGTCCTGGACGTCGGCGGAGCGACCACCGACCTGCATTCCGTAGCGGTCGAGTCCGACAAGGTCGCGCGCCTCATGATATCCCCCGAGCCAAAGGCCAAGCGCACAGTCGAAGGAGACCTCGGCGTCTACGTGAACCGCATGAAGGTCATCGAGTCGATCGGCGAGGAAAAGCTCCGCGAAGAGCTGCAGCGCGACGGGATCGACCTCGACGCCGTCCTCGCGAGCTATGTCGCCATACCGAAGACGCCCGAGGAGATCAAATTCGTCGAGCGCCTTACTCTGGAGGCGGTGCTGAAGGCGACCGAGAGGCACGCGGGATTCCTGAGATATATCTACGGACCCGGCGGAAGGAGCACCGTAGCCGAAGGCAAAGACCTCACCCAGGTGAAATACATCATCGGAACGGGCGGCGCGCTCACCAGGCTGCCGCACAGGGTCGAGATAATGAAAGAGATCGCCCGCCACAACGAGACCGGCCTCAAGCTCTTCCCGAGCGAGCACGCCCAGATCCTGGTGGACAATGACTATATAATGGCGTCGCTCGGAGTACTTTCAAAGAGGTACAGAGAAGCCGCGATCAGGCTGATGGAGAAGAGTCTGGACTTCCCCTTCCCCTAGAAGAAGGAGTTCAGCATAGGCGGGACGTCCGCCGCGCTCCGCGAAGCCGAGATGCTCGCCGAGGAGGCTGCGAAGAAAGCCGCCGAGGAGGAGGAACACGTAAAGGCCATGGAGGATATGGGCTACGACATGTCCTGCTACCGCGACAAGAGCGTGACCTCTGACCCGGAAGAACTCGAGAAGGAGATCGAGGCCGCGCGCGTCGAGGACAAGTCCATGATGGCTGACCGCATGCGCCAGATGTCGCCCGCCGCATCCAAGCCCGTCGAGATAGACCCTGCGACCGGAGAACCGTATAAATGCAGCAGGGAGTGCCATCTCTGCATGCGCAAGCACTGCCCGAACCGCAAACCGAACTGCTGAGGAGGAGAGCCATGTATCCGAGAGTATTGATAGACATTGAAAAGCTGAGACAGAACCTTAAGGCCGTAAGCGGGATCACGAAGACCCGCGGCGGCTGCACCCTCGCGATCGTGACCAAAGGCGTCTGCGCGGACCCGGAGGTGGTTCGGATGATCTGCGAAGAGCCGGACGCTGACTTCCTGGCCGATTCCAGGATAGCGAACATCGCGACCTACGCGGGACTCGCGCACGAGAGCGGGAAGCAGACTTTGCTCCTGAGGATCCCGATGCACGCCGAGCTCCCCGACGTCGTGAAATACGTCGACGTTTGCTTTGTCAGCGAGATATCGACCATCCGCCTGCTGAACGCAGAAGCCGCGAAGGCCGGCAAAGTCCAGAAGATCGTTTTGATGATCGACCTGGGCGACCTGAGAGAAGGCATTTTCTTTAAGGACCGCGACACCATCCACGAGGTGGTGGCCGAGGCGCTCGCCATGGAGAACATCGAGTTCTTCGGCATCGGCGTCAACCTGACCTGCTACGGGGCGATCATCCCGAAATACGACAACCTCAGCCAGCTCGTCGGGATCGGCAGGGAGATCGAGGAGAAGCACGGCATCAAGCTTCAGATGGTGTCCGGCGGGAACTCCAGCTCCATCTATCTGATCGACAAAGGCGAGCTCCCCGAGGGCATCACGAATCTCAGGCTCGGCGAGGCCTTCCTGCTCGGAAACGACACCGCCTACGGCGAGGACCTTCCCGGAACGACCGGCGACGCGTTCGTCCTGGAGGCCCAGATAGTCGAGCTCAAAGAAAAACCGTCCCTCCCCATAGGGGAAGTCGGTCTCGACGCTTTCGGGCAGAAGCCCTATTATGAGGACCGCGGCATCATGAAACGCGCGATCATTGCGATCGGAAAGCAGGACACGGATCTCGACAGCATGACGCCGCTCGATACCGATCTGGAACTGATGGGCGGAAGCTCCGACCACATCATCCTCGACGTGACCCGCGCGAAGCGCGATTACAAGGTCGGCGACGTCGTGAGCTTCACGCTCGGCTACGGCGGCATGCTGAAGGTCATGACCAGCCCCTATGTGGAGAAGGTCTACGTTTAGTGCAGCAGTCCTTCCATGAGGATATAGTATTCGGGATGCCTCCCGTTTTCCATCCAGAGGACCTCGATGCCGAAAAGGCCGAGGGCGGTCTCAGGGACCAGCCCGCCGAGGGACTCGATGGAATGCAGCATCTTCCCCCTGAACCGGCAGGGCAGACCGTCCTGCCTGGCGCAGCGTGAGCAGATGGCGCAGGAACCCGCACCGATTATCATGCTCCCCGGATAGGCCTCAGCCATTTTGGCGAGGTCCTGCTCGAGGAGTTTTTTATTCTCGAAAAACATCTCTGTGAGCTCATCCGGTGTGATGAGGCCGCGATCTTCGCCGAGAGGCATCTTGTAAAGCAGGATGGTGACCTCGGTGTATTTTTCCCAGACATCTTTGACCGGGTCAAAATCAAAAGGAGGACAAGACCATTTGGTGCCGTAGCTTCCGCATTTACGGCACGCGTCCAGCGTCCTCCCGAAGTCGGCGTATTTCGCGAGATATTCTTTTACGGGTATGGTGGCTTCAAAACGTTCCATGGTGAGGCGTCTCTGCATTTACAGCAGGCGCAGGAACAATGTTATCGGGTTGTGATCGTAGAGGATCACGGCGAAATGGCTCTGCCTGATGTTCTCGGCGACAGTCGCGGCGGTCGAGGGGCTGACGCGGCTAAGGAGCGGGAAGAGGACCAGCATGAGGAGGCCGACCAGGATCACGCCCTTGAACAGGCCGAACAGGAAGCCGAAGAAACCGTTGATCACGCCGATGGTGTCGTCCTTATCCCTGCGGGAGAGGAGCTTCCCGATAAGCGAGGTGATCAGCGCCAGGACGACGAAGATCAGGACGAACATCAAAATGTGCGTCATGGTGTCCGCCAGGGAGGTCGCGGTCTTAAGCGCAGTCTCCTGAGTGAACTCGGCTATGCTCTTCTGCAGCTGGACCGGTATGGACTGGTAATACGCGCGCCCTGTGACTGCGCCCGTCAGGGTCGTCACGAGCCGGTCGATGATGCGCTGCTGTATGCCGAATTTAGCGTCGAGAAACGCCTGCAGAGGCGATGCCCCGAACAAAGCAGCCACGAGGCAGATCACCCAGCGCACGCAGGCGAAGATCGACGCGGCTATACCCTTGCGCCAGCCGAAGACGCCTGTGATCAGGATGACTATCAGAATGAAGATGTCGGCCCAGAGGCCCCCGGTATTTCCGGAATAATCGAACCACTGACTCAATTGATCCATATGTCCACGCTTCCCTGAAAGAGCGATAACGGTATATTCATATTACAATACAATCCAACAAGTTGCAAGGTTTCGACTTATGTGATAAGATGTAATGGCTTATGAACGAATATATGACAGCTGCGTTGGAAGAAGCGAAGAAAGCCTTTGATCTGGGCGAAGTCCCGGTCGGCGCGGTGGTGGTGAAGGACGGTGAGATCATCGCCAGAGCCCACAACCTGACCGAGACATCGAAGGATCCCACCGCGCACGCCGAGGTGCTGGCGATCCGTGAGGCTGCCCGCGTGCTTGGCGGGTGGCGGCTGATCGGCTGCGACCTGTACGTGACCGTGGAGCCCTGCAGCATGTGCGCCGGCGCGATCGTCTGGTCGCGGGTGGAGCGCCTGTTTTACGGAGCAAAGGACCCGAAGGCCGGAGCCGCAGGCTCGCTCTTTGATATCCCCGGGGACGCGAGGCTCAACCACAACCCCGAGGTCACAGGAGGCGTGATGGAGGAGGAATGCTCCGCCATCGTCAAAGATTTCTTCCGCGCGCTGAGAACAAGGAACAACAAATATCCGTCGAAGGAGTAAGTCAGAATGAAGAAGATCAGTATTTGGGTTTGCCTGTCGCTTTTGCTCGTGATGCTCTGCACGGCTTTCGCGTTCGGCGACGGTCTGGAGATAGTCGAGAGCTATCCGGATGACGGCCGCAAGAACATGTCCGTCGAGAACCTGGGCATCAAGCTGACGTTCAATAACGCAGTCAACAGCGAGGAGAACAAAGCCGCCGACCCCGGCAAGTATTTCTCGATCACAGACACTGAGGACCCGTCCAACCCGCTCGAGATAAAGGTATATTACAACCCCAAGGCTCCCGAGGAAGTCCTGGTGCTCTACAGCGGCGAGGCCTATCTCCAGAGCAAGACGGTAAAAGAGTACAAGGTCTGGATCTCCGGCGACTTCGCGGACGTTGACGGAAACACCCTCGGCGCCGACAGGACCATAAGCTTCACCACCATCAACCAGAAGCTGAACACCACGGTCTATTTCGTGATGATGATCGTCATGTTCGGCGGAATGTTCTTCTTCAGCTCGCGCCAGGCAAAGAAACAGACTGCCGACGACACCGAGGTCAGGGATGAACCCTTCAACCCGTATAAGGAAGCCAAGAGAACGGGCAAATCCCTCGAGGAAGTCATCGCCCAGCACGAGAAGGAGACCGCGCGCCGCGAGGCCAAGGCAGCGAAACGCGCCCCCAAGGAGCCCGAACCCGAACCTGAAGACGACTGGCAGGAAGACTGGGACGTCGACGGCCTCTATAAGGTCAAACGCAGAAGGCCGATCTCCGAAGGCGGCGGCAAATACATCACAGGACGCAAGGCTATCGCAGAGGCAAGAAAGGCCGAAGAGGAGAGACTTGCCAGGAGAAGAGCCGCAAGAAAGAA
>JAFWFF010000011.1 GCA_017515765.1 Bacillota bacterium
GGATTCATACGAGATGAACGCCAAGGAGCGCCAGTACTACATGTCCGTGATGGCAAGGATCAGCGGGAAGCTTCTGGAGATCGCGTTCCTCCTCGACTGACCGCAGCGCCTGCCGCGCCTCATTGCCGCCGTTCAGAAGAACCTTCCTGCCTCATCCTTATACACGAGATCCGTCGTGCCGCCGCATTCCCCGCAGCGGCACGATCTGTATCCGAAGCCTTCACCAAAGCCTCCGAGGCCCGTCTCCAGTTCCTCCGAGCCGCAGAACGCGCACTTCTTCTCCGCGTTTCCCGCGCGGTCATCCACATATATGTGTTTCCCGTAGTTCGGCAGCGTCTTCGGATCGGGCCGATCCGGAGCGTCAAAGCTCAGGTCCACCCTTTTCGAATCCTCCGCTGTCATCACCCATTTACCGTCCGCCATGAGGTTTATCTCCTTTTATTCGGGCTGCCGTCTTTTGTTGTAGAAGAACAGGAGCACTCCCATCGAGATGATCAGAATATATCCTATGACGCTCGTCCCGCCCGGGATCCCGCTGAAGAACAGGAATCCGAAGAGCGCGGAGAACAGCACCTGCGAAAAGTCGAATACCGAGATATTCCTCGGCGCGGCGTAGTAATACGCCCTGGTTATGAAGACCTGCCCCGCCGCTGCGAGAAGGCCGGCCAAAAGCATCGATACCCACTGGTTCAGGGACATCGGCACAGCGTTGAAGAACAAAAACGGCACGGTTATCAGCGTTGAGACGGCGGAGAACCAGAAAATCACGCGCGTACCGTTTTCCTCTCTGCGCCCCAGCGCGCGGAGAAACGTCAGCGCGAATCCGGCGCCGATGCCTCCCGCCAGCGCGATCATGAATGGCGTCATCCGGGCGAGGTCAGGCGAGGGTTGGACCACGAATACGCAGCCCGCGAACGCGCCTGCCACCGCGATGAGATGGACCCACGTGAAACGCTCTTTCAGGAATATCGCCGCGCAGCACAGCGCCACGAACGGGGAGATCTTGTTCATGATGCTCGCGTCGCCGATATTCATGTGGTCTACCGCGTAGTAGTTCCCCAGCACGCCGATCGTCCCGCAGACCGCCCTGCCCAGAAGGAGCCAGCCGTTCCTTTTGTCGCTCATGACCGGGATGCGCCCCTTCAACATATATCCTATGGCAATGATCAGGGCGATGCTGTTCCGGAAGACGCATTTCTGCATGGACGGGATATCCCCCGCGGTCCGGATCGCAACGTTCATCAGGCTGAAGCACAGCCCAGAAAGGATTATGCAGATTATTCCTCTGACTATTTTGTCGTTTCTGTCGGGATTCATTTGCTGTTTCTTTTGATCAAAGCAGAGGATATCAGTGCGGTCAGCGGTATCGCCAGTATCAGGCCTATGCTCGCCGAGAGCCCGCTTATGGTCTCAAGGGCGACGAAAGCCGTTGAGAAGAGGTGGTAGAAGGTAAGCTCGCGCGCGTACAGGAATATGATCAGGGTGAATTCGCTGCCGAGGAACGCGAGTATAAGCGTATTCGTCATCGTGCCGGCCATGTCGCGACCGATGTTCATACCGGATCTGAAGAGATCCTTACGGGACATAGATGGATCCGCGGCGTGGACTTCCTCCAGCGCGGAGGATATGCTCATGGCGACGTCCATCACCGCGCCGAGGGCGCTGATTATGATGCCTGCCGTGAGAAGCCCTCTGAGCCCTATCACGGCTCCGGCGCGCTTCATCTGGAGAAGCGGTTCTGCGTCCTCAAGCCTCAATCCGTCTATCTTTCCCAGAAACTGAACCGCCATGCCGAAGACCATCGCCAGGAAGGTCCCCGAAAGCGTGCCGAGGAACGCGCTGACAGTCTTCCTGTGCACTCCGCCGAGTATGGTGAAGCACACCAGGGCGATGTACGCGCAGATAACGAATGTGGTGATCACCGTCGGCGCGCCTTTGAGGAGGAGCGGTATCAGCACGGTGAAAAGGCAGATCACCGTGAACACCAGGTCTATCAGCGACTTCAGCCCGGTCCGTCCTCCGACCAGGAGCGTGACCGCGAAGAACAGGATCAGGAAGCCCGCGAGAATGGGTATCCTGTTGAACTCGTAGACGGTCGCGCTGTGCGATCCGTCCCCGTGGGTCTTGATCGTGACCGTCACTCCGTCGCCTTCCTCGAGCGCGACTCCGCTGAGCGGCCCGATGTAGTTGTAGACAGTCATCGTCTCGCCCTTGTAGCGGCCGCTTCCTATGACGACCTCCAGCTCCTGGCTGCCCACGCTCGCGCCGTCCGCGACGTCATCGTCCTCAAGGCCGTCAGCCACGACCTTCGTGACTCTAGCCTTTTCGAACTCGATTATCTCGTCTCCGTATTCCCAGAATATGTCCGCCGCGCCGTGAAGTATGTCTTCGGAATAGAGCGAGAAAAACGCGATCAAAAATACCGTAGCCGCTATCGCAAGCACGATAACGGTGCTCCTTTCCCTGAGTACGCTCTTTCCGGACTGCCTTCCGGTATTCTGTTTTGAGGTCTTCTTTCCGTTCTTCATCTTGCAGTGATTTTCGCTCCTGCGGCCCTTATCTTACGCCCAGGAGTTCCTTCATGTATTCGGTATACCCGAGAAGCACCTGCTCCGCCGGGCCTTTTCTCTCCTTCTCGTACGAACCCAGTTCAGCCATCGCCACAGCAGACGATATTATCCTTCCCTGATGCGGTATCGACTGGACCAGCCTGCTTTTGAGTCCTTCCGGCGCGTCGCAGACGGTCA